>CAWUJC010000676.1:0-1946 GCA_963922355.1 uncultured bacterium
CCCCACCAGCGCGCCGCGCCGAGCGGGCAGCCGCCACCAAGCGGCGAGCAAGGACAAGTTTAGCAGCGTCACCAACGGGACCGAAAGCGGGTGCATGAGCGGGAGAAGGAAGCTCCCGCTGAGGAGGAAGAAGATGCCCCAACGGCAAGTTTGGGGGGCGCCTCCTGGGCGCAAAACTCGCCACCAACCCAGCAAGGTGACCACGAGTACGATCGCGCCGAGGCATTCGCTCCGCATATCCAGGAGCGATTCGAAGAGAGCGCGGTCCAAGCAAACCAAAGCTGCGGCGCCGAGCGCCCAGCCCTCGCTCTTGGTGATCGTGTAGGTTAGAACTGCCGTGGCCACGGCAAGTCCTAGCCAGGAGAGAAGCATCAGTACCGTGTAGGTCCAGGCCGCATGGGGAAGAAGTGGCGTGACGAGGCTGTAGAGCAAAAAAGCGCCGGGCCAGTGGATGGCCCAGGTGGTGTCGCCAGCGTTCCAACTGCCGACCAGCGGCAGACTCAAGTCGAAGGGCCAATCGGCCAAGCCCACGCCACCAAAGTACGTCCAGCTGTCAATCGAACGGAGACGAAAAGGCCCGAGCTGGACCCAGGCCATGGGGAGCCAGACGAGCAGGAGCAGCCCGCCCCAGACTCTAGTGGAAGTGCTCAAAGTTTTGTTCGCGCCGGTGTTCCTTGCTAAGGCGGAAGACGTGCGCCGGGCAGACCCACGGCTCCAGCCGGACATAGTTGCGGCTGCCTCGCCAGAGGTAGCGTCCGTCGGCCAGCATGTCCTTCACCAAGTAGGGAGAGGTTTCGTTCAGGCCAAGGACATGGAGCGGGAGGTTGAGCCAGCCGCTTTGCGCGTTGCGCGGGTCGAGGTTCACCACGCAGAGCACGAGGTTCTGGAGGTCTTCCGTGTATTTGACGTAGGCCAGCAGGGCGGCGTTGTCGGTCGGGACGAACTCGACGTGGTTGGTCTGCAGTAAAGCGGGATTGTTCTGCCGAATCTGGTTCACCCGCGCCATGATCTCTTTCAAGTTGCCGGGCTGGTTCCAGTCCCACCAGCGCAGCTGGTACTTCTCGTTGTTGATCAGTTCGTCTTTGCCGTCCACGCCTTCGGCCTCGCACAGCTCGTAGACGGGGCCGTAGAGTCCGTAGTTGGAGCTGAGCGTGGCGGCCAGCACGAGGCGCGAGATAAAGGCCGGGCGGCCATCATAGCGCAGAGTGGGCGGATGGATGTCCGGCGTGTTCGGCCAGAAGTTGGGGCGAAAGCAGTCCTTGATCTCGGTCTTGGTCAGCTCTTCCACGTAGGCGGTTAAGTCGTCGACCCCGTGTCGCCAGGTGAAATAGGTGTAGCCCCACGTGAAGCCAGCTTTGCCCAGGCGGTACATCACGTGCGGGCGGGTGAAAGCCTCGGCTAGCAGGAGCACGTCCGGGTGCTTGGTCTTCAGATCGGCGATCAACCAGCGCCAAAATTCGAGCGGCTTGGTGTGGGGATTGTCGACGCGGAAAATCTTCACCCCCGCCTGCACCCAATGTTCGAAGACGTCGCGCAGCTCAAGCCAGAGGTTCTCCCAGTCTTCGGTCTCGAAGTTCAGCGGAAGCACGTCCTGATATTTCTTCGGCGGATTCTCGGCGTACTGGACGGTGCCGTCGGGCCGCCACTTGAACCACTGCGGATGCTCCTTCACATAGGGGTGGTCGGGTGAGCATTGGAAGGCGATATCGAGCGCGATTTCGAGCCCTTCGTCGCTGGCAGCTTTCACGAATTTTTTGAAGTCGGCTAAGGAGCCAAGCTGCGGATGGATGGCTTTGTGTCCACCTTCGGCTGAACCGATTGCCCACGGGCTGCCCACGTCGTCCGGCTCGGCGGTCAGGCTGTTGTTTTTACCCTTGCGGTGGCTGACACCAATCGGATGGATGGGCGGGAGGTAAACCACGTTGAAGCCCATGCGGGCGATTTCC
>CAWUJC010000677.1:0-1944 GCA_963922355.1 uncultured bacterium
CCCTGTTTATGAAATGCAGTTGCGAATTATCTTTAAGTTTATAAAGAACGAAGCTGATTCAGAATCTGGAAATAAACTAGATATGGATGGTTTGAAGGATGAGTTCTTTAATCTAACTGAGCAGCTTATTGTTTGGGGAAGTGAGGAAGTAATTCAGGAATGGCAGTTGTTTAGAACTGAAGCAGCAAATGGAGAAACTTCGGATCAATTAGCAAGGCTAGAGAGTTTATTGCGCGCTATCAGGAAAGATCTCGGTAACTCTTCTGGAGCTCTACCAGACCGAACACTTGTTTCTTTATTTGTAAATGATCCTGATGCATTAATTAAGGAAGCAAATAATGAGTAGTCGTTTTGCGGACAATATTGCCATTGTAACCGGCGGGACGGCCGGGATTGGACGGGCCACCTGCCAGCAGTTGGTGGCGGAAGGCGCCACGGTTTACAACCTCGACTTGCAGGCGGGCGAGCAGGAGGGCGTCACTCATCTAGCCTGCGATGTACGCGACTACGGGCAAATCCAGGCAGCGGTCGCGCAAGTGGTCAAGAAAGAAGGCCGGGTCGACCTCCTCTTCGCCAACGCGGGCATTCATCTCTTTGCCGGAATCGAAGACACCAGCCCGGAGCAATTTGAGAACGTGCTTTCCATCAACCTCAAGGGCACCTTCTACACGCTCAAAGAAGTGCTGCCCTACATGCGAGCCGCCAAGAAGGGGAGCGTCGTGCTCATGGGTTCGGACCAGTGCTGGGTGGGCAAGGGGCAGAGCAGCGTCTACGGCCTGACCAAAGGCGCGATTGCGCAGCTGACCAAGAGCACCGCGATCGACTACGCGCCGCACGGCGTGCGGGTCAATTGCGTTTGCCCGGGCTCCACCCAAACCGCCTTGATCGACGGCGCGATGGTCACCTTCCAGAAGCTCAGCGGCAAGGGTCCCGAGGAAGTGGAAGAGATGTTTCACGCCTTCCAGCCGATGGGACGGATGGGCAAGCCGGAGGAAATCGCCGCCGTGGTTTGCTTCCTTCTCTCACCAGAGAACAGCTTCATGACGGGCAGCATCGTCTCGTCCGACGGCGGCTACGTCGCGCAGTAAGGCGCTTACACGCCCACGTTGGGATTGGCGGACTCCATTGCTTCGGAGTCGGCCACCAGGGCGTCGAGCTTGACCAGCTCTTCGGCGATTTGCACGGCGTTCCAGGCCGCCCCTTTGAGCAACTGGTCGCCCGAGACGAAGAGGGCGAGGCCGTTGTCGAAGGTCGCGTCTTCCCGTACCCGGCCGACCAGCACGTCGAGTTCGCCCGAGGCATCAATCGGCATGGGGAAGAGGTTGGCGTCACGGTCATCTACCAGGCGCACGCCCGGTGCTTCGGCCAGGAGTTGGCGGGCGCGTTCCTCGCTCAACGGGCGCTCGGTTTCGAGGACGACCGACTCGCTGTGGGCGCGGAGCACTGGCACGCGGATGCAGGTGACGGAAATCTTCAGGTTGGGCGCATGGAACATCTTGCGCATTTCTTCGATCACCTTGGCTTCCTCCACGTTCAGGCCGTCGGCGCCAACGGAGCTGTTATGGCTAAAGAGGTTGAAGGCAATTTGGTGGGGGAAGATCTCACGGGTCAGCTCCTCGCCGTTGGCAAATTGCTTGGTCTGATTTTCCAGCTCGGCCATGGCTTGGGCACCGGCGCCGCTTGCGCTTTGGTAGGTGCTCACCACCAGGCGGGAGATACCCACCTCGCGGTAGATCGGGGCGATGGCCGTGGCCAGGATGGCCGCGCAGCAATTCGGGTTGGCGATGATGCCGTCGTGCTCGGCCAGGTCGCCCGGGTTGACCTCGGGGATGACGAGCGGGATGTCTTTGGCCATGCGGTAGGCGGAGGAATTGTCGATGACGATGGCGCCGGCCTTCACCGCGATGGGGGCGAATTCCTTACTCCGGGTGGCCCCCGCGCTGA
>CAWUJC010000678.1:0-1936 GCA_963922355.1 uncultured bacterium
CTTCTTTTTTTCTAACCAAGGACCGAATAGTTCGTCTGCAGATTTAAACTCAAAGTTTTCGATGGGTGGCTCATGTACAGATAAGCCATTCAGTCCCTGGTAGTAACAATCGCCAATGATCCTTTCTACCTCTGCCGATTTAGATGATATCGTCGAAACGGGAAGTCCATTGCAGTAGCACTGTTTCGCCCATTCTGGGAGCAATGTTAAAGAAGCCACAAATGCTCTAACATCCTTCGGTTCCATATCTTCGAGCATTGATTTGATTATATCGATTAGTTCGTTCAATTTCTTTTGAGACAAGACCTCTTCATCTTCGTGATTGTGTATCTCTGCTTCACATATAGCCAAAAAGGCTGAGCGGTCTTCTTGGCCAACAGTCTCCCAAATCTCTTCTAATTTTGCTACTGCCCTCTGTTGATTCATGTTGCGCTTCAGGTTGTGTTATTTTGTAAATTTGGTCATTCCGTCATAAAAATTAGACCACGAGGGCCTCGCGGATGGGGGCGAGTATCTTCTCGGCGAGCGGATCGAGCAGGTCGGCGTCGCGGGCTTCCAAGAGGAGGCGAAGCTTCGGCTCGGTGCCGGAGTAACGCAGCAGGATGCGGCCCGCTTCGCCCAGTTCGGCTTTGGCTTCGGCCAGAACACCGGAAAGACCAGGGATGTCTTCAAAGGCTGGCTTCTTGGTCACCTTCACGTTGACGAGCTTCTGCGGATACTTGTGCAGGCACTGGCGGAGTTGGCTCAGCGGCTGGTCTTGGTGGCGGAGGGCGCGGAGAAGTTGCAGCGCCGTATTCAACCCGTCGCCGGTGGTGTTGAAATCACTCAAGATCATGTGGCCGCTTTGCTCGCCGCCGAGGTTGAGCTGATGGGCGCGCATTTCTTCCAGCACGTGGCGGTCGCCCACGGCGGAACGGCGGACGGAAATCCCGGCTTTCTTCATCGCTTCGTCCAGGCCGAGGTTACTCATCACGGTAGCGACGAGAGCGTCCCCGGCTAGCTTGCCCTCGGCTTTCATGCGCAGGCCAAGGACCGCGAGCACTTCGTCACCGTCGAGCGGATCGCCCGTCTCATCACAGAAGACCACACGATCCGCGTCGCCGTCGTGAGAGATGCCCAGGTCAGCGCCGCTTTGCTTCACGATGTTAGCGATGGCTTCCGGGTGGGTGGAGCCGCAACCGGCGTTGATGTTCAGGCCATCTGGCTCGGCATGATGAAGGATCACCTTGGCACCGAGGCTTTCTAGCACGCGTGGCGTGGTCTGGAAGGCGGCGCCGTTAGCGGCATCCACGGCGATGGTCAGGCCGTCCAGGCGGAGGCCCTCGGCGAACCGTTCTAAGGCGAGTTCGCAAAAGGTGCCGGCGGCGTCATCGGCCAGACTTACCTCACCAATCTGGGCGGGAGCGCAGAGGAGGTCGCTGTCGTCATCGGCGAGGAGGTGCCGCTCGATGGCTTCTTCGGTCGCGTCTGGGCATTTGTAGCCGTCGTGTTGGAAAACCTTGAGGCCGTTGTCTTCAAAGGGATTGTGCGAGGCGCTGATCATCACACCCGCCCCCGCGCCCCATTCCGTCACCAATAAGGCGACGGCAGGAGTCGGCAGTACGCCGAGAAGTTGGACGTGACCGCCCCCGGCCATGATGCCCGCCGCCAGTGCTTGCTCGAGCATGGCGCCGGAGCGGCGGGTGTCGCGTCCGATGAGGACGGGCTTGCCTGCGGCGACGCTGGCAAACTCTCGGCACAGCGCGAGGCCAAGCCGGGTGGCGATGGCAGGGGTGAGGGGATAGGTGTTGGCTTGACCGCGAATGCCGTCGGTTCCGAAGAGCGAGCAGTTCACTAAGGAGTGTCGCCACCAGCGTTATCCTGATCGCGTCCATCGGTCTGCACCGTCAGCTTCAAATGATCTTCGTTTAGCTTCACGATGATTGAGCTACCGTTG
>CAWUJC010000679.1:0-1933 GCA_963922355.1 uncultured bacterium
GACTTGGTGCATGACGAACCGGCTTTCCGGCTCTACGTTTTGAAAGAGGAGGGGCAGGCCGAGGCAGCACCGCCGTCCCTTCCATCGCTTGACACCCCTGAAGCAAACTGATAACTCCGGCAAAACCCTTTGCTCTCCTCTCGTTGACCACCTCCTCTTCCGTTCCGACCTTGAATGACGACCAGCAAGCCTCTTTGGCGGTCTTGCAGGAACGTGAATCGTACCGCGAGTACTATCGCAACGAGCAGGATCCGCTGCCCGATGAGCGTTTGCGCTGGCGCGCCCAAGGCTTTCGCCATCTGACCCATTTAATCCCCGGGGAAAGCGTGCTGGAGATCGGCGTGGGCGATGGCACGTTTCGCCGAGCGTTGGAAGAAATGACCCACGGGCAGAATCCGGTTACCTCCATTTATCTGGGCGAGAAGCCCACTGGCTTTCCTGACGAAAGCCTGCTATCCGCTGAGGAGTTCTTCCACCTCGAGGCATCGGGCCGGAAGTTTAACCACGTGGTGGGGTTAGATCTGCTCGACAATCGCAATTGCGGCGATTTTCTCACGCGTGTGCTGAACGCTTTGGAAACCGGCGGCCAAGCCATCTTCTTTGTCACCAATCCATGGAACCCCATCCTGCGCCTGCGCCGCCTCTTTGGCTTGGCGCGGAGGGATCACC
This sequence comes from uncultured bacterium, assembly GCA_963922355.1. Classification (GTDB taxonomy): domain Bacteria; phylum Verrucomicrobiota; class Verrucomicrobiia; order Methylacidiphilales; family UBA1321; genus CAWUJC01. The sequence goes on from CAWUJC010000679.1 coordinate 670, forward strand.
GACAGTTGCTGAGCCGCCCGCAGCTCTACGAATTGATGTCGGAGATTGGCTTCATCCGCATCTTCGCCGTCTTTAATGATTTCGTCTACGGCCTGCTCGCCAAAATCGCTCCGGTCTTTATTCGCAATGCGTCCGTCTTGGCTGAGAATGTGCCGAGTCTGCGTTGGTTTGCAGGCGGGATCATCGTCCACGGCCAGAAGCCGGGCGACACGGTGCGCGAGCCGGTGCAACTTACCGAGCACGACGAACTGGAGAAAGCCATCTCCTTCGTCATTCCCTGCCACAACGAAGAGATGAACGTCATCCCATTGGTGAAAGGGATTCGCTCCTACTACGACCGCTACATCCACGAAATCGTCTTGGTGGATGACAACAGTAAGGACAAAACCAAGCAGGTCATCGAAAAACTCCAGCAGGAAGACCCGCGAATCAAGCCCGTCATTCGCACGCCACCGCCCGGCGTGGGTAACGCCTTGCGCGATGGCTACGCCGCCGCCACCGGCAAGTACATTCATTCGCTGGATTGCGACTTCCAGCATCTGCTGCCGGAATTCCGCGACATGTACGATGCCGCGGTGAAGGACAACGCCGATGTGGTAGTTGGTAGCCGCTTCTCCCGCATGAGCATTCTTCTCAACTATCCGTGGTTGAAGATCGTGGCCAATCGTGGCTTCCACCTGCTGTTCAACGTGCTTTTCTGGCAGCGCTACCGTGATTTGACCAACAACTTGAAGCTGAGCAAACGCGAGGTGATCGAGAGCATCGACATTACCTCGAGCGGCTTCTCCGCCAATGCCGAGACCGGACTGCTGCCGATCCTCAAAGGCTTCAAGGTGGTGGAAGTGCCGATCTCCTGGATCAACCGCACCCCGTCGATGGGGACTTCTTCCTTCCGGTTAGCCAACGTTGGGATGGGCTATGCCGAAGTGTTGGGCGTGCTGTTTGCCCAGCGTTTTGGCCTCGGCAAGAAGAAGGAGAAATAAGCGCTCAATCTCCGGTTTTTACTGAAGAAGGGTAGGGCGGGCTGTCCCTAGCCCGCCTCTCTTCACATATTGAGTTGGCTAACCTCTACGAGTCCATCGTTGAAGACAACAATGGCAAGCAATGAAATCTACTCTATAAAAGAGTGAACTAACTTTAAACTACCCGAATGTCGTCCGAGCTTGTCTCTCCCGCTGGTTGCACCCGCTTGCGGCTTTTTCATTTTCGCTGCCACGAAGACGTAGAAGTGCAGCTTGAGCCGGGGTGGCATTTTTTCCTAGGG
>CAWUJC010000680.1:0-1932 GCA_963922355.1 uncultured bacterium
AACCCGGACTTCATCTACCCGGCCTTCCGCCGCAACGAAGTGCTCGCCGCGCTGGAAAAGCCCCTTGGCGATCTCTGCATCAGCCGCCCCAAGGAGCGCCTGGATTGGGGCATTGAGATGCCGTTCGACCGCAACTACGTCACCTACGTCTGGTTCGATGCCCTGCTCAACTACTACACCTTTTCGGGAGAAGGAGAGGGGAACAAGCGCTGGCCGGCGGACGAACACCACATCGGGAAGGACATCATGGTCCCGGCCCACGCGGTCTACTGGCCCATCATGCTCAAGGCCATGGGCCTACCGCTGCCGGGTCGCCTCGTGGTCCACGGCTTCTGGACCATCAACGGCGCCAAGATGAGCAAAAGCACGGGCAACTACATCGAGCCGCACGAGTACATCGACAAGTTTGGCGCCGACGCCCTGCGCTACTTCCTCATGCGGGAGTGCGTCTTCGGCCAGGACGCCGACTTTACTGAAGACAAATTTTGCCAGCGCTACGCCAGCGATCTGGCGAACGACCTGGGCAACCTCGTCCAGCGTTCGCTCTCCATGCTCAACCGTTACCGCCAAGGCGTAGTGCCCGCTTATGCCGAGGAGGCCGTGACCGAGCCCGAAGCCGGGCTGCGCTCCGACGAGGTGCTGACCACCTACGGCGAAGCGATGGACGCGCTCAACCACCGCGGCGCCCTCGAAGCCGTTTGGGGCCTCGTCCAGCGCGCCAACCAGTACGTGGACGAAACCGCGCCCTTCAAGCTCGCCAAAGACGAAACGCAAGCAGACCGCCTCGACGTCATCCTCGCTCACTTGGTTGAGACCGTCCGGCGGCTCGCCATCCTCGTCGCGCCGGTCCTCCCGCAAAGCGCCATTCGCATCCAGGAGCAACTCAACCTGGAGCCCACGACCCTCTTGGCCAAGGCTGCCTTCGGCACCACCCTGGCCAACCAGCAGATCAACAAGCCTCAGCCGCTCTTCCCGCGACTGGAGCACCTGGAAGCCAAAGAAGAAACCAGCAAGTAAGCATCACCATGTCAGACCAGCCCGTCAAAATCGGTATCATCGGCTGCGGCAACATTTTTAAGCAGTACGCCGAGCATTGCCCCCAGTACCCGTTCCTCGAAGTTGCCGCCTGCGCGGACCTCGACGTCGAACGCGCCCAAAAAGCCGCCGAGGAATACAACATCCCCAAAGGCTGCTCGCCAGAAGAGCTGTTGGCCGATCCGGAAATCGAGATCGTCATCAACTTGACCATCCCGACCGCGCACGCCCCGGTAAACCTGCAAATCCTTGAAGCGGGCAAATACCCTTACACCGAGAAGCCCTTCGCCGTGGACGTGGCCGAAGGCCAAGCCGTCTTGGACAAGGCCAAAGAGAAAGGCCTCCTGGCCGGTTGCGCCCCTGATACCGTCTTGGGTGGTGGGGCCCAGACCGTGCGCCACGTCATCGAAAGCGGCCGCATTGGCACGCCCCGCAGTGTGGAAATCCGTCGGACCTCCCCTGGCCCCTTTGACTGGCACCCCAATCCCGGCTTCTTCCTCGGTAAGGGCAGTGGTCCGCTCTTCGACATCGGGCCGTACGACCTGACCGGCATCATCAACTTCTTCGGCCCGATCGAAAGTGTCAACGCCATGGCGCAAAAAAGCGGCGAGACCTACACCGTCATCCAAGGCCCGGCCAAAGGGGAGACCTACCCGGTTGAGACCTACACCCACGTCGCCTGCAACCTGCGCACCAAGTCCGGTGTCATGGTTAGCATGATCCACAGCTTCGACTGTCCCTCGGGCGACATTGCCTTCAAAATCCACGGCGAAAAGGCCACCCTGGAAGTGCCCGACCTCAACCGCTTCGACGGCGAGGTGAAAGTACTCGATCTCTACGCCAAGGAATGGGAAACCCAGCCGCACACCCATAACGTTGAGGTGGGTCGTGGCATCG
>CAWUJC010000681.1:0-1926 GCA_963922355.1 uncultured bacterium
GGCCACAAAGGCGCCGGCGCGCGCGCGGGTTACAGCACTCGCCCCGGTTTTGAAGGCGGCCAGATGCCGCTCTTCCGCCGCCTGCCCAAGCGCGGCTTCAACAACGCCAACTTCACCAAGAAGTACTGCCCGGTTAACGTCGGCGACTTGGAGAAGAAGCAGCTCAGCGGCGTCGTGAACGAGGAAGTCCTCCGCAAGGTTGGCCTCGTCAACGGCACCTGGCACGGCGTCAAGATCCTCGGCACCGGGGAGATCAAGACCAAGGTCGAGCTGGAAGTGCACCAGATCAGCGCCAGCGCTCAAGCCAAGGTCGAGAAAGCCGGCGGCAGCGTGAAGCTGGTTACCGCCAAGGAAGCTCCGGCCCAAGAAGAAGCTGCTGAACCGAAAAAGGAAGACACAGCGAAGGCGGAGGACGACGCCAGTTAACCGTTGCCTCCCGCCCGCCCGCTGTCATGAATAAACGGAATCGGCTCGATTCCGTTTTGCTGTTTCCCTCCCTATGTTATCCGCCTTTTCCAATTGCCTGAAGATTCCTGAACTACGCCAGCGTATTTTCTTTACGCTGGCCATGGTCATCGTCATCCGTGTCGGTGCCTGGATTCCCTGCCCGGGGGTGAACCCGGCGGTCCTCCAGGCCTACTTCGCGGATTTCATCAACAACCAGGCCCAGAACAGCATGGCGGGGCTGTTCAATCTCTTTAGCGGTGGGGCTTTGCAGAACTGCGCCATCTTTGCCTTGGGCATTATGCCTTACATCACAGCATCGATTATGATGCAGTTGATGACGGCGGTCATCCCGAGCATGGGTAAACTGGCTCGCGAAGAAGGCGGTCGTCAGAAGATCACCCAGTACACGCGCGTCGGCACGATTTTCCTTTGTATCTTCCAGGGTTACCTCATGGCGACGGCCTTTGAGAACCCGGGGCAGTTGCCTTTCTTTCAGGGTATTTCGGAAGTCGAAGCACGGATGGGGCCGTTGGTGCCAACGCCGGGTATTGCCTTCCAGTTGCTGACCATTCTCTCCCTGACCACTGGCACGATGTTGCTGATGTGGATTGGTGAGCAGATCACCGACAAGGGGATCGGCAACGGTATCTCTTTAGTCATTACGGTGAATATTCTCGGGAGCCTTCCGGGCGCCCTGGCTCAGGGCTGGGAAGTGTTCAACCCGAGCGATCCGACGGTGCAGCCGGTCAGTCCGCTGCTGATCGTCGTGCTCCTCGCCTTCCTCTTCGCGGTGGTGGCGGGAACCGTGGCCTTAACCCAAGGCACGCGAAAAATCGTGATCAACTACGCTAAGCAGGTCCGCGGTAACAAGATGTTCGGTGGCCAGCAGGGTCAGTTGCCGCTCAAGGTCAACTACTCCGGCGTGATGCCGATCATCTTTGCTCAGTCGATCATCTTCCTCCCGGGCATGCTGCTCACCTTCATGTTCCCGCAGTCGCCGTTTGCTCGCATGATCCTGGATTCGCTCGAGCAGGGCACTTTGTACTACTTCTTCTACGGAGGCATGATTCTGTTCTTCTCCTACTTCTGGGTGGCCACGATGTTTAACCCGGTGCAGATCGCCGATGACTTGAAGCGCAACAGCGGTTTTATCCCCGGCAAGCGCCCGGGTGAGGCCACGGCTAAGTTCCTCGACTTTACCATGACGCGCTTGACCCTAGCCGGTGCGGTTTTCCTCACCATCCTGGCCTTGCTCCCGACGGTGGTGCAGCGCAACTTGGGCATCCCGGCGCTCACGGCGCAGTTCTTCGGCGGTACCAGCCTGCTCATTATTGTGGGCGTGATGCTCGACACCATGCGCCAGATGGAAACTTTCCTCCTCCAGCGCCATTACGATGGCTTCCTGAAGAAGGGCAAGCTGCGTGGCCGCTCGGGCCGTGGCGGGGCTCTTCAGCAGAACACCGCGCCCGAAAACGTCGG
>CAWUJC010000682.1:0-1925 GCA_963922355.1 uncultured bacterium
GTCCTTCTTCCAGCTTGGACCTTTGACCACATACTTGTCGCCCGTCTGGCTCTCGATCTCGCCGTTCCAGATTGAACTAATTTTCCCGCTATGGGTGAATTCTACTCGCCAATCCTGGATTGTTTCACCCGTGGTATTCGTCGCCGTGATTTGGACTTGCGCGCCGCTCCCCCAATCACTCGTGACCAGTGGCGTAACCCCCGCCGTCAGGTTGAAAACAAAACTAACGGCGACCAGGAACCAAGCCCAGACACCCCGACGGCAGACAGATGGGTGCATCAAGAACATATGCTCCTACAATGTGCACCGAGTATGCCTACACCCTTTTTTCCTTTTCTTCTCTCTTCAATCCCAACCTAGAAAACCCGCTACCACCTTACCTACAAGGAGATAGACCAACATTACAACTCTGTCATCTTAGGCGACCAGTAAGCCCAACCGTCAGGATCACGACACAAATTTTGCAATTTGATGTCAACAAAGCGTCTAAGCCCGCCATTTCACGTAGAAAATACCATGGGTGGAACTGGTTAACCTTTCACGGAATTATTTTCCCTTTTGCTCACGATTAACCTTGTGCTTTTGAACGGTTCTGCGAGACGTCTGAGGGTTCACGTTTCAACTCAGAAATAGCAACTCCTCATGGCGAAGAAAAAACTACGTTTAGGCATCATTGGCGCGGGCGGCATCGTCCGGCACTTTCACCTCAATCCTGGCTGGACTGAACTGGCCGACAGCGTCGAACTCGCGGCGGTGGCGGACATCCACCAACCGACCGCCCAAAAGCTAGCGGACGACTTCGGCATTGGCGCGGTCTACAGCGACTACCGCAAGATGCTCAAAGAGCAGAACCTCGATCTGATCGACGTCTGCACGCCGAACAAGGTCCACACCCCAGCCGTGCTGGCCGGGCTGAGCGCTGGCTGCCATGTCCTCTGCGAAAAGCCCCTGGCCGTCTCCACCGCCGAGGTGAAGCGTATGGCTGCCGCCGCCAAGAAGGCCAAGAAAGTCCTGATGACCGCGCAACACCAGCGCTGGGAGCCGCACAGTGTTTCTTCCAAGAAGTGGGTCGACGGCGGCAACCTGGGTGAGGTCTACCACAGCGTCGTCCACGCCATCCGTCGCAATGGCCTCCCGCCGGCGCGCACGTTTATTGATCCGGCAATCAGCGGCGGCGGCCCGTGCATGGACATCGGCGTCCATGCCCTCGACTTAGCCATGCACTTGATGGGCTGCCCCAAGCCCGTCCGCGCCACTGGTAAATTTGCCGTCAACTTCGCCAAGGGCCACGAGATGCCGGCCGGTTGGGGCGAGTGGGATCGCAAGCTCTTTGGCGTGGAAGACTTCGCCAGCGGCTTTGTCCACTTCGAGAACGGCGCCACCATGGTTCTGGAGGCCTCCTGGCTCCAACATCAGGACGTGGGGGAAGACATGTCTGTCCGCCTCTACGGCAAGAAGGCCATGCTCAACTGGCCAGACAACAAGTTCGCCACCGTGGCCAACGGCACGCTGGTCGATGGCCAACTCCATCCGACCCCGCGCCTGCCCAAAGCCCACACCGGCGAAATCCTGGCCTTCCACGATGCGGTCGTGAACAAGAAGCCCTCGCCCGTCCCGGTCGAGCAAACGCTGCGCGTCATCGCCATCCTCGAAGGCATCGCACAGTCCAGCAAACTCGGCCGCGAAGTGAAGCTCAAGGTGTAGGAAAGGCACTCAGGCAAAAAGGCATAAGGAATAACGGGTTTTTCATCGTGGAGCAAATCCAGTAGCCGGCGGCGGGCATCTCCAAACCGGAGGGCGGAGCTTCTGCTCCGCCGGGCCATCTGCTAGGTTTCGTGAATGTACGAAGCCAAGGTTGAAATCTATAGCGACCAAACCAATGCTGCCGTGATGCGCCATCCCGGCAGAAATTTTCCCGGACTCCT
>CAWUJC010000683.1:0-1925 GCA_963922355.1 uncultured bacterium
ATGGCCATCGTTGGTCGTCTCGGGAAAGTGCTGGGCCCGCGCGGCCTGATGCCGAACCCGAAACTCGGCACCGTGACCCCGAACGTCGCGGATGCGGTGAAGAATGCCAAAGCTGGTGAAGTTCAGTTCCGCGCTGAAAAAGCAGGCATCGTCCACGCCGGTATCGGCAAGGCGAGCTTCGGCGCTGACGAACTGGTTGGCAATGTGCGTGCCTTCGTAAACGCGATCCAGGCGGCTAAGCCGTCCGGCGCCAAAGGCACCTACATCAAGCGTATTTCTATTTCGTCGACCATGGGTCCGGGCATCAAGCTCGACCCGGCATCGGCGCAGCCGTCGGCCTAAGGGCACCGGCGAACGGTATTCGGTGGCTGCTTTCGGGCAGTCATTGAACCGGTTCGAAGGAAATCCCCGCGTGGGACGGAAATCGGATCGGACCTGTCCGAGATTGATGGTGGCTCAAGGATTTTCGGATCGGCGGGCCTTAAGCGGGAAACCGGCCCTCATGAGATAGGTAGGTTGGAATGCGAAAGGTTGGGGTTGATCGGCAACGGTTGCTCTCGGCCATTCCATCCTCCCGGGCAGGACAGCGGGGTCGTCATGACGGCGGCTTCGTATGTGCGAACCGGTCTCTGAAGAGTACGTGCTCTGACGAGGCCACAACAGCGGAGACGATCAGTGGAACGTTCTAAGAAAGAAGCCCTGGTCGCCGAGCTGCGCGAGACGTTTGAAACCGCGAACCTGGTGGTTGTGACCAGCCAATCGGGTCTCACGGTGACGGAAGTCTCCGACCTTCGGCAAAAGATGCGCGATGCGGGTGCCGGTTACAAAGTAACCAAAAACACCCTCGCAAAACTGGCGCTGAAGGGAACGAAATTCGAGCACCTGGACGAGGTGTTCACGGGTCCGACGGCGATTGCCTTCTCTAACGACCCGGTTGCGGCTGCCAAAGTGGTGACCGACTACCGGAAGTCTAACGAGAAGATCTCGATCGTCGCCGGCGGTCTGGATGGCTCCGGGCTGGATGCCGCACAGGTCGAAGCGTTGGCGAAACTGCCGTCGCTCGATTCTCTGCGCGCCACGCTCATTGGGCTTATCCAAGCACCGGCCACGAAGGTCGCGGGTGTGCTGCAGGCACCGGCTGGCCAATTGGCGCGCGTGTTCTCCGCTTACGGAAGCTCGGATTGAGGTGCGGCTCGGGACAATCACGAGTCTTGAACAAATCTGCCTGAGGAGTGTTTGAAATGGCTGATCTTGAGAAAATTGCCGAAGAGCTCTCGAACCTGACCGTCATTGAGGCGGCTGAGCTCTCGAAACTGTTGGAAGAAAAATGGGGCGTTTCCGCCGCGGCTCCGGTCGCTGTGGCCGCAGTTGCTGGTGGCGGTGAAGCTGCTCCGGCTGCTGAGGAGAAAGACTCCTTCGACGTTGTTCTGGCCGCTGCTGGCGAGAAGAAAATCAACGTCATTAAAGAAGTCCGTGCCATCACTGGCCTGGGCCTTAAAGAAGCCAAGGACCTCGTCGAAGGTGCGCCGAAAGCCGTTAAGGAAGGCGCGTCCAAAGAAGAGGCCGAAGAGCTCAAGAAGAAGCTTGAAGAAGTCGGCGCTACCGTCGAGCTCAAGTAAGCGTCTTTCCGGAATGCGGGTCTGGAGCAATCCAGAACCCGTATTTCGGCGTTATGCGTTAGGGGACGGTGGCCAAACGGCCTCGTCCCTTTACGCGCCTTCACGGGAACCGGTTTTTCTAGGGCCGGATTTCTGATCGGGCGCGGACTGGTCGACCTAGAGTTTTTGCCCGGTTTTCAGGTGCGTCCTCGCACCGTCGAGAACCGTGGCGCAGCAAGCGAAGGATGAAGAACGAGATGGCGATATCGTTCACTGGTCGGAAGCGAATTCGGAGAAGTTTTGGCCGCCTCAAGGATGTGGCCGACA
>CAWUJC010000684.1:0-1907 GCA_963922355.1 uncultured bacterium
CTTGACGTAGTCGGCGTGACCCGGGCAGTCAACGTGAGCGTAGTGACGCTTCTCGGTCTCGTACTCCACGTGGGCGGTGTTAATGGTGATACCGCGCTCTTTTTCTTCCGGGGCCGCGTCAATGGCGGAATAATCCTTCGCCTCGGCCTTGCCTTGCTTGGCCAGGTAGCTGGTGATGGCGGCGGTCAAAGTGGTCTTGCCGTGGTCAACGTGGCCGATGGTGCCGATGTTGACGTGAGGTTTTTCTCGATTGAATGCTTCTTTAGCCATGATGGTCTCCTGGGCTTGGCCTTGGGCGGTGGCGAGTGCAGCAGGCAGCCTATCCTGCTTTGCTCTCCCGCGCCTTGGCGTGCGCCTCCTCGTCTGTCGTCTAGGTTATCCTGTAGGGGGATTGGATGTTGGGTGGGATTGGCCCGGGGAGCTGGATCGCCCGATCCGGCCAAGGCCTAAATCCCGCTGCTGTCTTATCTTTTTTCTCAAGCGAGCCCATAACCGGGCTTGAACCGGTGACCTCTTCCTTACCAAGGAAGTGCTCTACCGACTGAGCTATATGGGCTTGGGCGCTGCTGCTTGAGCCACCGGTTGACGTGTTGCCACAGCAGCCGGTGGAAGATGCCGAAGCCCGTAAGCTTCGGTCCCACTGTTGCCTTCCAATCCCGTCGCGAACGACGGGTCATAGAGGCAAAAGGCCTGTCCCCAAGTCTCTCCGGATGCATCCAAAAAGATGAGGGCAAGCCTTTCCAGTAGGATTGACGATCAAAGGGGAAAGCATAGGTGATGTCAACTTGGAAATAGAAAAAGTTATTCTTTTTTCCAGGCCTAATTTCGCCATCACTGGAATTAGGAGGGAGTTACTGGCTTTCTTATCGGCCTTTAAGCAGAAAGATGTTGCGTCTAAGGGCAGTTTCGGCCATCTTTTTAGTATTACGAGCAGATAACGGAATGTAACACATGTCCGATCCCCTGACACAGCAGAACATCGTCGTGGTCGAAGATGACGAGTTGACCTCCGAGTCGCTCCGGCATTATTTCGAGGAGCACAATGAGGTGGCGGTCTTTGGTTCTGCCGAAGATCTTCTTGCCCAAGTCGATAACTTGTCCGCAGCCAACCTCTTCATCATTGATTACCGCCTCCCTGGGATGGATGGTGTCGAGCTCTTCCAGAAACTGAAGCACAGTTACACCGATGCTAAATTTATCTGCATCAGTGGGGAGATGAGCATGGAGCTCGCCTCCCGCATCAATGACATCGGCTTCGATGCCCTCATCCTGAAGCCGTTTGACTTCTCGATTCTGGAAAAAAATATTTCCAGTCTGACCGAAGCCTAGTCCCTCGCTTACCTTAGGTTCGACTCATTAGTTAATCTCCGTGAATGTCTTACGGCTTTGCTTCCCAGCTGCAACCCATTAGGCTATAAGGCGAATGATGGAAGAGAGACAGCCCCATGTCGTCGTCATTGAAGATAACGTGACGACCAATAACCTTCTGCGCGACTGGCTCAAGCTATCTTATCGCGTCACTTGCTTTCTCGACGCGGAATCTCTCCGCAAGCTTCTCGCCCCGAGCGAAGACCCGGTGGTCTTTGTCCTCGACTACAACCTTCCAGGCGAAGATGGCCTCTCCCTCCAAAGCTTCCTGAATGAGAATTTTCCGGCAGGGAAAACGATTTTGATCAGCGGGCTCTTTGACAGTGCGCTGACGGAACAAGCCGAAGCAGCGGGCGTTGCTCGGACTCTGCCCAAGCCCTTTGCCCTCCCCGCGCTGGACGAACACATTCGTGAACTCCTGGGCCTGCCGGACACGAAAACCAATTTGGTCGACTTGGCAAAAAGCGCCGAAGTGCAAAAAGGCTAGAAGCTATCTCAAAATTAGCAATCGGTCGCGTTGCAGGTTGATTTGGCCTGTG
>CAWUJC010000685.1:0-1905 GCA_963922355.1 uncultured bacterium
ATGACCGCCGCTAAGACGGCGACTCCGATAATTTTACCGCGCAGCTTAATGTTGACCATGACTGAAGCAGCCCCGCGTCTCGGCGAAAGCTGATACCAAACTGGCTCCGGTGAGCCGGAGCGTCAATGCGGAAGAGTGGGGGAAGCCAACCTGGCTGACTAAGCCAGCGATTTGATTGCTTCTTCCTGCGTGTCGAAGGTCTGGTAGGGAATGGAGAAGCCCGCGATCTCGAAGATGCGTTTCACTTCCGGCTGGAGGCTGCAGCAGACGAGCTTCCCGCCGTTGCGTTCCAGATTCTTGGCGGCAAAGAAAAGTTCGCGCAGACCAGCGCTACCAATGTAGCTGACGTCGGCCAAATTGATGCAGAGTTTCTTGGAATTACCCACGAGCGGGGCCAAGTCTTTCTTCAGGTCGATCGCGGCCTGCGGGTCGATACGGCCGGAAATTGCGGCGATTTGGACATCGCCCTCAGTGCTCGTTGTCATTTCCATAATGCTTGGGGGATAGGGGGGCGAATCACAAGGGATTCACCACGGGTTTTAGGATTTCTTTCTGGCTAAGCTTTTGCGTAAAAGCAAGCGATTCCCGCCGTTTTTTGCTTCGTACTTGGCGTCGTCCATCAGCTCGAGGACGAGGAAGACGCCCAAGCCGCCCGCATGTGTTGGCGGCAGTCCGGGATTATTGTGCGGGTCGGGAGCTTCGGTTAGCGGGTCAAACGGGATCGCGTCGTCCTCAATGATGATTTCCATGCTGTCGCCATCGTGGGCGAGGTGGAAATCAATCGTGGCGTTGCGGCCATCGGCACAGCCGTATTGGATGGTGTTATTGACGATTTCCTCGGCGGCGAGCTTCGCGGCATAGGCTGCCTCATCGGGCAAACCTACTTGATTGCAATGGGCTTCCACGGCATCAATTAAGCCGGTCAGCTCGCAAGACTTGCTGGGCAACTGGTAAGACATCGAAGCGGCCACTGGCCATAGTGAACGCCCGGATAGGTGTCGGGTCAAGTCCCGGCGATGATTTTGACATTGATCTTTAGGCAGATTTTCCGTGATGTGAAGGGGAGGAGTATCGCCCGGGCAGCAGCCTGCGCGAGGCACGATGAAGATCATTGTCTGTGGTTTGGGCGAAGTAGGCATGCACCTCTCGGACCTACTGGTGCGGGAAGGGCATGACCTGACGGTTATTGAACAGGACCCGGCTCGGGGAGCCGGTTTTGAGCAAAACATCGACGCACGCGTCGTCCGAGGCAGCGGCACGAATGTCGCCACGCTGAAAAATGCGGGTGCGGATTCCGCTGAAGTTCTCTTGGCGCTCACTTCAATTGACGAGGTGAACCTCATTACGGCTTCTCTGGCCAAAGCGCTGGGGACCAAGCGGGTGATTGCGCGCAACCACTCCGTGCTGCAGCACGAACAGAGTCTCTTCGACTTTGCCGAACATTTTGGCATCGACTATTTTGTGAGCCCGGAGCGCCTGGCGGCGGCTGCCTTGGCCAAAGAGATTCGCAGTCCGCTCGCGCCGATCATCGACCAGTTTGCCCGCGGCACCATTGAGGTGGTCGGGGTCAAACTTGAGGAGAGCAGCAAGGCGGTGGGCAAGACGCTGATGGAGCTGAAGCTGCCTTCTCGCATGCGGGTGGGCATCCTCCAACGAGGGGACGATATTTCCATTCCCCGGGCTGAGACGGAACTCCTGGCGGGCGATGAGTTGCTGCTGATCGGTGCGCCGGATGCGATCACACCGGCGGTGCTCCAGTTTCAGAGCGAAGCGAAAGAAAAGCGCCGCCGCGTTGTCCTCTACGGGGCCGGCGATGTGGGCTATGGCTTGCTCGATTACTTTTCGCCGCACGAGGTGAACCTCAAGGTCATCGAGCCGGACTTGGCCCAGTGTGAGGAACTCAGT
>CAWUJC010000686.1:0-1898 GCA_963922355.1 uncultured bacterium
GACTGGCCGTGTACTTGGCGTACAGCTCCACCGGAGAACCCTCTTCTTTGGAGATCGAAAGCAGCGCGTTGCCACAGGCCAGAACCACCGACCGATCCTCGTCCTTCATCGCTTCAAAAAGCGGAATCACCGCCTTCGGGTCGCGCAGCTTGCCGAGGGCTTGGGCGGAATCCGCGCGAACGGCCCAGCTTTCACTTTGCAAGGCGCTGATCAGGAGATCGGTGGCGGAATCGTGCCGCAGATCACCCAAAGCCGCGACGACGACGCGATCCATCTCCGCGTCGGTCTTGCCGTAAGTTTCACTCAGCGACTTTACCCAACGTTCGTCGCCCAGCAACGCCATGGTGCGAACCGCGCCAACGCGTTGTGGCACCGTGCCTGTGTTCAGGTACTGGGAAGGTAAATCACTCTCCTGCCCGGTTTCCTCGCGCAAAATCTTGTAGGCCTTGGCCGCCAGGGCCGGTTGGCCGCCCTGCAGGAGCAACTCCAGGCGCAATTCCAGCAACTCGGAGGACTTCGGGTCCTGGAGAATTTCCGCTTCCAGCACCTTGTGAGCCGCGATGTATTGATCCGCCTCGGCCAGATCCTTCACGCGGGAGATCACCTCATCATGCGGACCGCTGCAACCAGCCAAGCCCAGGCACGTCGCCAGGGCAGACGCCGCGAGTGCTCGCCACGACACGGGTGTACGCTTTTCGATCATGCCGCATGATGCCGTTATTGCTTGGGACCAAGCAAGGAAAACCACTGCTCTATCCCAAACTCCCTGGTGTCGAATCCGGAAGCTCCCCGGCACTTTCCCCTACCCAAATGCGAAAACTCGGCGTACGTTGGAACCTATGTCCGCCTCTCTTGACGGCCTGCGCCAGGCCCTCTCCGTATCGCCCAATAATCCGCCGCTGCTGGTCCTCTACGCCAACGCCTGCCAGGAGGAATTCCTGCTCGGTGAAGCGCAAGAGGCTTACGAGAAAGTTCTCGCCCAGGAACCCAAGCACCAGGAAGCCCGGCTCGGCCTGGCCAAGGTGCTGCACATCTCCGGCAAAACCAGCGAGGCCATTGTCCGCACGGAAGCCATGGTGGCAGAAGACCCCAACCACGTGACGGCGCTGCTCTTCCTCGCGCGACTCTATCTCGCCGACGGCCATCACCAGGACGCCGTCACTACCTATGAGAAAATGCTCCTGCTCGACGGCGGAGTCGCCGATAAAGCCTTGGAAAAAGATCTCTACCCCAACGGGCGGGAAGAAGCCGAGGACTCCAAGGGCAAAGTCGCCCTGACCGAACACGGTGCCATCTTCGACCAAGACGACGAAGTAGAAGACTTCGACGAGGATGACGAAGACGACGACGAGGAAGACGCCGCCTACGCCGAAGAAGAGCTCCACGTCAAAATGGAGAAGCCCAAGATTACCTTTCAGAACGTGGGCGGCTCGGAGGACGTGAAAGAGGAAATTCGCATGAAGCTCCTCTACCCAATGCAGAACGCCGAACTCTTCCGCGCCTACGGCAAGAAGATGGGCGGCGGCGTGCTCCTCTACGGCCCTCCTGGCTGCGGCAAAACGCTCATTTCCCGCGCTGCCGCAGGTGAGATCGACGCCAACTTCGTCTCCATCGGCATCCACCAGATTCTGGACATGTACATCGGGGAAAGTGAAAAGAAGCTGCATGACCTCTTCGAGATGGCCCGCCAAAACGCCCCCACCATTCTCTTCTTCGATGAAGTCGACGCCCTGGCCGCCGACCGCGCCGACATGCGCAAAAGCCACGGCCGCACCCTCATCAACCAGTTCCTGGCCGAGATGGACGGTGACATCGGCAACAATGACGGCCTCCTCATTCTTGGTGCCACCAACGCGCCCTGGCACATCGACCCCGCCTTCCGCCGGCCCGGCCGCTTC
>CAWUJC010000687.1:0-1897 GCA_963922355.1 uncultured bacterium
GCCCGCCTGCAAGCCGGGGAACGCGTCCTCATCCACAGCGCCACCGGCGGCGTGGGGCTCGCCGCCCTGCAATATGCCCGTCTCGTCGGCGCGGAGCCATTCGTCACCGTGGGTACCGAAGAAAAGCGCCACCTCGTCCGCTCCCTCGGCATTCCAGAAGACCGCATCTTCAATTCCCGCACCCTGGCCTTTGCTGACGGCATCATGGCCGCGACCAACGGTGAAGGTGTCGACGTGGTGTTGAACTCGCTTTCCGGTGCGGCGATGGAAAAGAGCTTCGAAGTTCTGCGCCCCTTTGGCCGCTTTCTGGAACTGGGTAAGGTCGACTTCTTCAACAACACCGCCGTCGGGTTGCGCCCCTTCCAGCACAACTTGACCTATCACGGCGTCGACCTTTTGAGCCTGATCGACCAGCAGCCCAAGCTAGTGCAGGAAATTTTCTCCGAAGTACAAAGCTGCTTCGAGAAAGGTGACCTCCACCCGCTACCCCACCGCGTCTTTGCGGCCGATGAAGCAGGCGAAGCCTTGCGCGAGATGCGCGAGGGCAAACACATCGGCAAACTCATTGTGACGCCGCCGACCATCGAGGAAACGGCACCGCAGCGCTGGGCGGAACCTGTGGTTCGCTACCGGGCAGACCGCAGCTACTTGATTACCGGCGGCACCCGTGGCTTTGGTCTCTCCACGGCTCAAGAGTTGGCCCGGCTCGGAGCCCGCCACCTCATCCTGGTGGGGGTTTCCGATCAACGTCGCCCGGAGCTGGAAAGCTTCCTGACTTGGTGCGAGGAAGAAGGTGTTCAAACCTTGGTGGAAGTTTGCGATGTTTCCCAGCCGGACGAAATCGCCGCCCTGGCCGAGCGACTGAAATCCAGCGAGCTTCCGCCTCTGGCGGGCATCGTTCACGCCGCCGCCAAGTACGTTGACGCCGCGCTCAACCAAATGAGCGCGCAGGATTTCCAGCAAGTGGTGGCGATCAAAGCCCGGGCGGGCCAAGCCTTGCTCGAGACTTTTGGCGACGGGCTGGAGTTCTTCCTCCTGTATTCTTCGGTCAGCTACCTCTTTGGCAATCCGGGCCAAGGCAACTACGCCGCGGGCAACGCCGTGCTGGAAGCCATCGCCACCCAAGCCCAACTGCGAGGCATCCAGGGCAAAGCGGTGGCCTGGGGGCCGATCTCCGACGTCGGCATTTTGGCCGACAACGAAGCCCTGCGTGAAATCATCAAGAAAGAGACCGGCATCACCCCGCTGACCGCCGCCGAGTCGCTCCAAATCCTGGACCCGGATCATCCCCAGTCGATCTGGACCGCTCGCGCCACCACCGTTGCGGTGGCAGATCTCCACCACGGCAAAGCAGGCAAGACTCGCCTCGGCCCGCTGTTACGCTGGAGCCGCTTCAAAGAAGTCTTCCCTCCCCGTCTGCACAGTACGGAAAGCAGCCAAGACCTGCGCGAATTACTGGAAAACGGCACGCCTGAAGAAATCCGCACGCTGCTGCTGGAAACGATGAAAGTCGAGCTGACCTCCATGCTGCACCTCAAAGAAAACAGCCTGGACGAGAATCAGCCGCTGGTGGATTACGGCATCGACTCCCTCACCGGCGTGGAGCTAGGCATCCTGGTGGAGGAAAAATTCGGCGTCCGCCTTGCCGCGTCCTCCTTTGATAAAAACGCGACGCTCCTCGGGCTGGTGGAGACGATTCAGACCGCGCTCCAGCCCGCCACCAAGCTCTCAGGCGAGGCCCAATTGATAGAGGAAATTGCCCAGACCCATGGTGAGCAGATCGCGGACCTCTTGCATCATGCCGGAAAATCCGATATGGATGGGGATCAATCTAATGCCAAGAATTAGCCGATTTGGCTAATTTGCCCCTTTTCCCTGATGACCTCGCCCAAACCAG
>CAWUJC010000688.1:0-1894 GCA_963922355.1 uncultured bacterium
CGGACCCAAGCCACCGGCGTTGATGCCCTGGAACTGAATTTTTCCTGCCCCCACGGTTTGCCGGAGCGGCGCATGGGCTCGGCCATGGGGGAAGACCCCGAGTTGCTAGAAGAAGTCACCAGCTGGGTGATGGAAGTAGCGCGCGTGCCCGTGTGGGCCAAGCTTACCCCCAACGTCACGCGCATTGAACCCGCCGCTCGCGCCGCCCTCCGCGCTGGAGCCACCGGCATCAGTGCGATCAATACCATTCGCTCCGTCATCGGGATCAATCTCAATACGCTTCGCCCGGAGCCGACCGTGGACGGTCGCTCCACCCCGGGAGGCTATTCCGGTTTGGCCGTCCGCCCGATTGCCTTGCGCATGACGATGGAGGTTGGCCAGACGCTGGCGGCGGAATTTCCGAAGCGGAGCCTTTCTGGGATTGGCGGCATTGAAACCGGCCGGCACGCGGCGGAGTTCATCCTGTGTGGGGCGGATACCGTCCAGATTTGCACGGGTGTGATGAAGCACGGCTATGGGCTGGTCCGCCGTCTGCGCGAAGAGCTGCTCGCCTTTATGGATCAGCACGGCTTTGAGACCGTGGATGAGTTCAAGGGCCGCAGTTTGCCTTACTTCACGAGCCATTCGGAGTTAGCGGATCGTCACGCCGCCCAGAAAGCGGCACGCTCCCAGCAAGTGGCGGCCCGTGATTCTGCCCCAGAGGCGCCGACCGTGGATGATCAATGGTCGGCCGACCGTTTTGTCGAGCAGAGTCAGGCTTTGGCCGAGCGCTAGGCTCCTCTCCTTGGCGTGTAAAATCGTCGACTGAACGCCGAGAGTAGGCTGTGCCGGGCGAGGAATCGGCGGTAGGCCAGCCAACGGCGGCCAAAGCGCAACTCCAGCTCCTCTTTCTCATGCACGGCAGCAAAGCCGATGTTGTAGAAATAAATCGCGCCCGTTAAGCCGAAGGCAATCCACGCGCTGCCGAGGAAGGCTCCCCACAGCAGAAGGAAGAGCACGGCACAGATTTGCATCGGGTTGGCGGCCAACGCATACGGGCCGGTGGTGACGAGTCGGGCCGGTGGATCGTACGGGAACGGGGTGCCTTGGCCACGCTGGACGAATTCCCCAACGGCCCAGAGTCCCAGCACCGAGACGACGAAAAGGCCAAGGAGGAGCAGGCCGTTCAGCCAGTGAGGTTGCGCTTGCCAGTGGTTCCAGTTGCCGTTGGTTTGGGTGAGCACGGCATCGGGCAGGATCCAGATCAGAACCAAGCCGGTGACGATGGCCTGCATGCTGGCTCGAGCCCATAGGTGGTGTTGGCTCTGCATCCAGCGGGCCAGAAGTTGGGCGGGCAGGAGGCAAACCAGGAGAGCGATCGCTTCGCCCCACCACCACGTGGGTGTCAACTGGACGATCGGAGCGCAGAGGGGCATGAAGGCCGCATCATACAGGAGCGCCAAGCCCAGGATGGCCGCCAGGGGCACCCGCGCGGAGAAGAGAGCGGGCAAGGCTCCCCAGAGAACCGCCCACCCCAACCAGAGATCAACCGGAAAGGTGCGGAGCGTGCCGCCGACCGCGTCGAAGGTCCACCAGCCTTGTTGGATCGCCAGCAACTGGACCGGATAAAGCGTGGCGAAGACCCAGAGCGTCGCCGCAATCACCCCGCCCAGTCGACGACCCTGCGGGGGATCTAACACCCAGGCGCCCAGGCAGAGGAGCAACGGAAGCCCCAAGGCCAAGGCGCGGATCAAGCCGGGCTCAAGTTCCAGTGGCATGGGCGAGGTCGGGTGGTGGCGTGGTCAGATTTTCCAACAAATAGCCACCCATCAGATCAACCGCAAAGCGTTGGATGGGGGCAAAGTACCAGGCCGGGTCGAGTCGCCGATCATAGCTGATGGTTAGTTGTACGGTG
>CAWUJC010000689.1:0-1888 GCA_963922355.1 uncultured bacterium
GTGGAGTCCTCGCCACCGTTGCGGGTGATCTGCTTGGCCTTCTTGGCCTTGAAGTCGTAGACCGCGATCTGGAACTGGCCAGCCAGACGCGTGGTGAAGGTAATCTTATTGCCGTCCGGGCTCCAACAAGGCTCGGTGTTGAAGGCCATGTTGGTGTAAACCCGATCCGGATCACCCGCGCCCACCTTGGGCATAATGAAGAGCTGTGGGCTGCCCCGGTCATCAGAAGAAAAGACCAGGCGCTCGCCGTCGGGCGACCAGCTCGGGCTCGTTTCGGTGCCACGAGTGCGGGTGACGCGGTTCGGCGTCCCTCCCTGGGCGGGCATGGTGTAAATCTCTGGGTTGCCGTCCTTGCTCAAGGTTAGCGCCAAGGTCTCGCCATCCGGCGAGAAGGCCGGGCCGCTGTTGATCCCCGGGAAGTAGGCCACCCGCTTGCGCTGGCCGGTCCGTAGATCGATCACATAGACATCCGGGTAGCCTTGCTTGTAGCTGGTGTAGGCGATCTGCATGCCGTCCTGGCTCCAGGCCGGGCCGTTGCTGATCGTCTTATCTTGGGTCAGACGCTGCAGGTTGGCGCCATCGACATCCACCACGTAGAGTTCCTTGTGGCCGCTGTCGGCCGAAATGAACGCCACCCGGGCGGCAGCAAATCCATCCACGCCGGTCACCGCTTTGGTCACCGCATCGGCGAAGAGATGCGTCGCGCGGCGCCACTCTCCCTGGAAGAGTTGGGAGAAAACTTTTTGCCCGTTGCGATCCAGCAACGTGCCGCGCACGCCTAAGCCATTGATCTCGCCCTGGGCGGTGAAGTCAGAGCCCGCGCCTTTGCTCACGTCGATCATCATGGTGCGGTTCAGGTCATTGCGCAGCACCTTGGTGGCTTCGGCGGCATTCGCGCCGGTCAACGCGCTGACCTGCACGCTGGGCTTGCCCTTAATGACGTCCACCTGGGCCAAGGCAGGCGCAAGGGTCATCACCAAGCTCAGCAGAACGGCCACAAACGGCTGCCGCGAGAGGAAATGGGGAATGGTTAAGCGGATGGGAGGGGTCATGGTCTCGGAAGAATCGGGGGTTGCTGGTCGGGGGGTGTTCTGTCGGTCTCGGGGCCGGGCACGATCCATCTGGGCGGCTTGATGCTTCTCAGCCTGGGTGGAGCGGTCGGCGGGTTTCATGGGAAAGAGGTCTCTAGCGTTGGAGGCGGAAGTTGATTTCGACGCGCGGGTCCATGCCGTCAGGCACGGGGCGGCGGATTTTCGAAACCGAACGGACGGCGGCCAACGCGGTCGCATCGTGCTCGTCGTTGCCGGAAGAGCGCACGAGCTGCACGTCCTTCACGTACCCGCCGGGCGTCAGTTCAATCTGGATAATGGTGGAAAGTCCCTGGCCGAGGAGGTGGCGCGGGTGCTGCCAAGCGCCAAACATTTGATCGCGGATCAGGCGGTAGTAATCGGAGAAGTCGTTGTCGGCTCCGTTTTGCGAGCCACTCCGGCTGGGCAAGTTGGGCGCGGAGATCGAACCTGCTTTCTGCAAGACGGCGTCGAGCTTGGCCATCACGTCTTCCGGCTTGGGCGTGGTCTTCAAGGCCACCTTCACCGGTTTGCTTTTGGTCGCCTTGGTCTCCGGCCGCTGCACCGTCTTCAGGCTAACCTTGATCTTCTTTTTCTCTTTCTTGACCGGCTTGGGCTCTGGCTTCGGAGGCTCGGTCTTGGCCACCAACTTGGGCTTCGGTTTCTCCACTTCTTTCTTCGGAGCTGGAGGCTCGGGCTTGGGCTCGACCTTGGCAACCGGCTCGGGTGTAGGCGCGGGCGTGGGCTTCACCACCAGCTTGGTCGGGCGCGGTTGCACCGCAACCGGTGCCGGGGTTGGTTCTGCCTTGGCCTGAACGGGT
>CAWUJC010000690.1:0-1887 GCA_963922355.1 uncultured bacterium
CGCTTATGAGAACCTCCTCACCCGTTACCGCGACAGCGCCGTGCTCCGTTCGGTTGGCGCGACCTTGGGGTGGGATCAAGAGACCTATTTGCCCAAAGCGGGCGTCCCGTATCGCGCGGAACAGTTAGCGGCGCTGAGTTCTCTCGCGCACGAGCGCGCCACTTCTCCGGAGATCGGCGATGCTCTGTCCGCTGCGGAATCGGATCTCGAAGCCCTGGACGCCCCGCAGCAGGTGAACGTGCGCGAATGGCGGCGTGATTATGAGAAGGCGACCCGGCTGCCCAACCGGTTGGTGAAGGAACTGACCGAGGCCACCAGCCTGGCACGCGAGAAATGGGCTGCCGCCCGGGCCGCCTCCGACTTCGCCCAGTTCCAGCCGGAGCTGGAGCGCGTTCTTCGTCTCACGAACGAAAAGGCCGATTGCTTGCGCGAGGGCCACGAGGGTTTGAGTGCCTATGACGCCTTGCTCGATGAATATGAACCCGGCGCCAAGGCCGAAGCGCTGCGCCCGGTCTTTGCTGAGCTGCGCGACGCCATCGTCGAGATGCTCCCCGCCGCGTTGGAAAAATCGAAGGCGGCCGATGTCTCCCGGCTGCAGGGGGCGTATCCCGAAGCGGATCAGCAAAAGTTCAACGCTAAGGTGGCGAAGGCGATCGGCTTTGACTTCAAAGCCGGGCGGATCGATACCACCACGCATCCGTTCTGCACGGAGCTAGGGCCCCATGACGTGCGCCTCACGACGCGCTACGACGAGGCTGACTTCACCAGTTCCTTCTTCGGTGTGCTGCATGAAGCCGGGCACGGACTCTATGCCCAGGGGACACGATCCGAGGCTTACGGCACGCCGGTCGGCGATGCGCTTTCGCTCGGCATTCACGAATCGCAGTCACGCCTTTGGGAGAATCAGGTCGGCCGGAGCGAAGCGTTCTGGGACGTCTGGTACCCGAAGGCCATCAAGATTTTTCCGAGCCTGGAACAGCTCCCGCAGGCGGATTTCCTCCGCATCGTCAACCGGGTGGAGCCGAGCTTCATCCGCGTCGAGGCCGACGAGTTGACCTACAATCTCCACATCATCTTGCGTTTTGAGATCGAGCAGGCGCTCTTTGATGGCAGCCTACCTGCGGCTGATTTGCCCGGCGCCTGGAACGAAAAGTTTGCCGCCATGTTTGGCTTCGAGGTCGACCAAGCCAGCAACGGTTGCTTGCAAGACATCCACTGGAGCATCGGTGCTCTGGGATATTTTCCCACATACACCTTGGGCAACCTCAATTCGGCTCAGCTCTTTGAAGCCGCCCGCGCCCAGGTGGATAACCTGGATAACCAATTGAGCGTGGGCCATTACGGCGGCTTGCTCGAGTGGCTGCACACCCACGTGCACGAGCCCGGGCGCACGTACTCGCCGGACGAGCTCATGGAGCGAGCCACCGGCAAAACCACGCGGGCAAGCTACTTGATCAAGTACTTGAAACGCAAGTATACGTAGTTACGTAAAAAGTTGCTGCATTTGATTGCGGGGCAGGGGGTTCTGTTGGTAGTCTAATCGCCCAACAAATCTCACCTGCCATGCAGATCGCCGACATCCGGGAAATCCTCACCTACATTCCGCGGTTCCGCGAGCGCGTCTTTGTCCTCGCGCTCGACGGCGAAATCGTCGCGCACGAGAACTTTGCCAACCTCTTGCTCGACTTCGCGCTCTTGCGGAGCCTGAACATTAAGGTGGTCTTGGTCCATGGTGCTGCCCTCCAGATTGTGGAGGAAGCCAAGCGCCGGGGGCTGAATTTGCACAACAGCGACGGCACGGGCGTAACCGACGCCGACACGCTGGATGTAGCCGTCACCGCCGCCAGCCGGGTCAGCCGCAGCGTCCTGGAGGCATTGGCTTCGGTG
>CAWUJC010000691.1:0-1886 GCA_963922355.1 uncultured bacterium
GTTCGAGGGGTGACATCATCTTTGGATGATGGCTCAACCTCACTCAACATGGATAAGAACGCACGAATCTTTGTCGCCGGTCACCGCGGCATGGTCGGCTCGGCCTGCGTCCGCGGCCTCCAGGCCCAAGGCTACGAGAACCTGATCACCCGTAGCCGAGCAGAACTCGACCTCACCGACCGCCAGGCCACCCTCGCCTTCTTCGAAGAAGAAAAACCGGAGTACGTCATTGATGCCGCGGCTCGCGTCGGCGGCATTCTGGCCAACAAATCCTACCCGGTGGAATTCCTGGAGACCAACGTCCTCTGCCAGGTCAACCTCATGCGCGGCGCCTTCAACGTGGGAGTGAAGAAGTTCCTTTTTCTCGGCAGCTCCTGCATCTACCCCAAGCACGCCGGGCAGCCCATGACCGAGGACATGCTCCTGACCGGCAAGCTCGAACCCACCAACGACGCCTACGCCATCGCCAAGATCAGCGGCATCCTCCTGGCCGAGGCCTATCAGCGCCAGCACGGTGCCTGCTACATCAGCGCGATGCCGACCAACCTCTACGGACCGGGGGACAACTTCGACCTCCAAAGCTCGCACGTTCTACCCGCGCTGATCCGCAAATTCCACGAGGCCAAGCAGCGCGGTGACGAAGCCGTCGTCTGCTGGGGCACCGGCAGCCCCAAGCGCGAGTTCCTCTACGTCGATGACATGGCGGCCGCCTGCATCTTCCTCCTCCAAAACTACGAGGGGTACGACTTCGTCAACCTCGGCTGCGGCGAGGACCTCAGCATCAAGGAACTGGCCGAGACGGTCCAGCGCATCGTCGGCTTTGAGGGCCGCATCGATTGGGACACCGACAAGCCCGATGGTACGCCGCGCAAGTTGCTCGATATCAGCCGCCTCAAAGAGCTGGGGTGGGCGCCGAAAACCTCCTTGGAAGACGGCATCAAGCTGTCCTACGATTGGTATTTACAACATCAGGAGAAATGGGCCTAAGCCCTGCTTCCTGTTTCCATTCGATATGTTAAATCGGGATCAAGAGGTCGTTCTCCAAATCCTCCAAGTGGTGGATGCCTTCCTCTTGTGTCTGGCGCTCTATATCGCCCATACCCTGCGCTACGACATCATGCCCCTTCTTCAGGGAATTGATTCCACCCACAATGAGCCCTTCACCAATTACATCTGGGCGGTCGTGCTCCTCATCCCTCTTGGTCCGCTCGTTCTCGAACGCCAGGAAATCTACCGCCTCCACGCCGAGCACACCCTGCTGCAACGTCTCTGGCGCATCTTCAAAGCCGTCTTCATCCTTCTCGTTTTGCTGACCATCTTCATGGTCACCCTTCGCGTCCCGCAAGACACCATCAGCCGCCTGGCCTTCGTCGTCTTTCTCCCGATGTCCACCATCCTGCTCGGGATGCGCGACTACCTCTTTATGATGTGGCTGCGAGGTCGCGGCAGCCGCCTCGTCACCCGCCAGCACCTCCTCCTCTGCGGCACCGAGAAGGAGCGCGAAAAGTGGAAGAAGGACATGGCCAAGGTCCCGGGTGAATCTTACCTCGTGATGGAGGAAATCGACCTGGCCACCACTTCGGACGACGAGTTCATCGATAAGCTGCACGAGCATGCCGTCGACATCGTCGTCTTCATGGTGGATCACTCCAATCTACCGGAAATCCGCGACGCCCTCATCTCTTGTGAAAGCGAAGGCATCGAGGCTTGGGTCAGCGCCGACTTCTTTGGCACCTCGCTCGCTCGCCCCAGCTTCGATCAGTTTGTCCAACGCCCCTTGCTCGTCTTCCGCAGCACGCCAGATGCCTCATTTGAGTTGGTGGCCAAGCGCATGCTCGACATCGTGGGCTCCTTTCTGCTGCTACTCTTCCTCGTTCCCTTCGTCT
>CAWUJC010000692.1:0-1875 GCA_963922355.1 uncultured bacterium
AGCGCCTAGGCTACAAGATCACGCCGTTTTATTTGCACGACCGGGTCGGCTACACCAACAAACGCTTGGCCCAGGTCCTCATCAGCCGTGGTATCCGGGGGCTGATCTTCTCTCCGCTTAATATTAGCGAAGCAGCTACCACCCCGGCTCTGCCTTGGGAGCAATTTGCCAGCGTCGGCTTTGGCCAGTCCTTGCCCGAGCTGAAGTTTCCGCGTTTCGACTGGAACTACCGCCGCGCCGTACGCCAACTGCTACGTCGTCTGCAAGATTCCGGCTACCGGCGGATCGGGCTCATCGTTTCTCACGAGTATGACCGCAGTATTAATCATCCGATTGAGGCGGAAGCCCACCTCCACTTTCACCACACGGCCAAGAAAGACCGCGTCCAGCCTCTGATTGATGATGCCATCAAGCAGGACGAAACCGCCAGAGAAGTGATCCCGCGCTGGGCGAAACGGTATCAGCCCGAAGCCTTCATCTGCTCGATGCCCAATTACGCCCGCATCCGCCGTCTCGGCCTGCTGCCGCCGAACACGGCCTATGCCTGCTGGAGCCTGGATTACGAGCACATGATCAAAGACAGCATCGCCTGGCGAAATAATTCGAGCGGGCAAGAGGGCGGTTATGCCGACTGGGAACAATTCTTGGGCGACTACCCGGAAATCTCGGGTATGGTGCCGGATGACGACGCGCTGGCCGAGCAACTGGTCAGCCAGCTCATCAGTCGGCTTTACCATCGCCAATTTGGCCTACCCGAGGTTACCTCACTCACCTTGATCGAACAAAAATGGCACGACGGTGAAACCGCCCCTCCGAAAGCTGCAAAATAGGCTTGCGGCCAGGGTCTGGATGCCTTAGTGTCGCCGACTCTTCATTATGGAAACCCTCGAAAAATCTGAAATCAGCAAGGATTTCAAGTTGCACGAGACGGACACCGGCTCGGCCGACGTCCAGGTGGCGGTGTTGACGCATCGCATCAACCACCTGACGACGCACCTGCAGCAGTTCAAGAAGGACCACAGCTCCCGCCGTGGCCTCCTGCGCATGGTGGCCCAGCGCCGTAAGTTGTTGGACTACTTGGCCACAACGGACCGTCCGCGCTACGAAAACCTGCTGAAAAAGCTTAATCTCCGCAAGTAACCGCCGGCACTCCTTTGGCCCGCGCCCTCCGTCGAAGCACAGAGAACAATCAACCCCTCCTCCCCGGAATAAACCTGGCTCGTTTTTGTTACCAGGTGGGTTCATTGTCCTCTGCGTTCCTCGGTTAGGGAAAATGCCAAAACCAAGCCGGTGGTCACTTCGTGGTGATCACCCACACCCTAACCTCGCGGACGGCGGCCTGCTAAGATAAGCAGGCCTACCGACCGTCTTTTTATCTACAGGAACTAATATGAGTACCCCAACAACAGTTAGCGCCCCGTTTGGCGCTCTGCCCATTAATATCGAAACTGGTAAACTCGCCAAGCTGGCCGACGGCGCCGTCGTCGTGACCTACGGCGAGACCGTCGTCATCGTGACGGCCGTCTCCAGCACCAAGGTCAAAGAAGGCCAGAACTTCTTCCCCCTCACCGTGGAATACCGCGAGCGCGCCGCCGCCGTTGGTAAGATCCCGGGCGGTTACTTCCGCCGCGAAGGCCGCCCGACCGAAAAGGAAATCCTCACCTGCCGCATGACGGACCGCCCCCTGCGTCCGCTCTTCCCCAAGGGTTACCTTTACGACACCCAGATCATCACCACCCTGCTTTCCGCCGACGGTGAAAACGATCCGGACATCCTGAGCATCAACGGCGCCAGCGCCGCGCTCTGTGTTTCCGACATCCCGTTCGCGGGCCCGATCGGTGCCGTGCGTGTCGGTCGCATCGACGGCCAGTTCGT
>CAWUJC010000693.1:0-1866 GCA_963922355.1 uncultured bacterium
ACCCCGACGCTGTGGTGGCGTTCCTGCCAGCCGATGCGGTGATCAAGCAGCCGGATGTGTTTGCCCACCAGTTGGAAGACGCCGCCGCCGCCGCGCGGGAGCACGAGGCCATCGTCACCTTCAGTATCAAGCCGACGTTCCCGGCGACCGGCTTTGGCTATCTTGATCTAGGCGACGCGTTGCCAGCATCCGGGCAAACGCCGATTTTCCAGGTCTCGCGTTTTGTGGAAAAGCCGGACGAAGCCACCGCCGCCGAGTACATCGAGAGCGGACATTTTGGTTGGAACGCCGGCATGTTCCTCTGGCAGTGCTCGACGTACTTGGCCGAGGCCCGTCGCCTCCAACCCGGCTTGGCCGAATTTGTTGAACAGTTTCCGACCGGCGACTTTACCGACTACTTAGCAGATCGTTTTCCCCAACTGGAGAAGATTTCCGTCGACTACGCCATCATGGAGCAAGCTTCGAAGGTCGTCGCAGCCGAAGCGAAGTTTGACTGGGACGACGTCGGTACTTGGACGGCTTTGCCGGACCACTTGGGTTGCGACGACGGCGGCAACTGCGTGAAGGGCGACGCCATTACCCACGAAGCGACGGGCAATATCGTCTTTTCCCAAAAGCGGGTGGTGGCGCTCCAGGGCGTGCACGATTTGGTCGTGGTGGAGACTGACGACGCCATCCTCATTTGCCACAAGGACGAAGCCCAGAACATCAAGCAGCTGCAGCAGTGGCTGCCGGATCAGGTGAAGTAGCTTGTCGTTTTTTGATGGGATGACCACATGAACGGAATGGCGAGCTGCTCCCCACTGTCATTTGGTTCATTCCGTTAATTCCGTCAGATTTTTTTTCTAGGCTAATCAGGTATGCGCGACGCCGCCCCCATCTCCGGCCTGCCCCGCACGTTGGGGTACCGCATGCCGGCCGAGTGGGAGCCCCATGCCGCCACTTGGCTGACGTGGCCGCGTCGGGACGGGATTAGTTTTCCGGCGGGTTTTGACGGTATCCCACCGGTTTGGGCACGGATGGTTGAGTTACTGGCCCCGGGGGAGGAGGTGCACATTAATACCTTCGACGAGGCGCAGCGGGCAGAAATCAGCGACGTGCTGAAAGCTCATGGCTTAGGGGAACTGATCGGCTCCCGCGTTTTTCTCCACGCCTTCCCAGCCTATGAACCTTGGTGCCGCGATCACGGCCCACTCTTTGTACGCAACGAGAAGGGGCTGGCCGTGGTGGATTGGATTTACAACGCCTGGGGAGGCAAGTATCCGCCTTATGATCTCGACGACGCCGTGCCGCGCCAGGTAGCGGAGTTGCTCGACCTGCCTCGCTTTACACCGCCGATGGTCTTAGAGGGCGGTTCCATCGAAGTCGACGGTACGGGGAATCTGCTCACCACGTCCTCTTGCCTGCTGCATCCGAACCGGAACCCGGGCCTATCGCCTTCGCAGATCGAGGCGGCGCTGCGCGACTACCTCGGCGTGGAACAAATCCTCTGGCTCGGCGATGGCATTGTGGGTGACGATACCGACGGGCACATTGATGACATCACGCGCTTTGTGGGACCGGGCACGGTCGTGACCGCAGTGGAAGAGAATCCCGACGACGACAACTACAACGTGCTGCGGGCCAACCTGGAACTGCTGCGGGGTATGACCACCGCGCAAGGACAGCCGTTGCGGATCATCGAGCTACCGATGCCCGATCCAGTGTACTGCGAGGGTGAGCGCATGCCGGCCAGTTATGCGAATTTTTACCTGGGCAATGAGGTCGTGCTGCTTCCCATCTTTGGCCACCCCCAGGATGACCGGGCGCGAGCGGTGCTAGAAGAATGCTTCCCCACCCGCCGTGTGGAAGGCATCATGGCGACGG
>CAWUJC010000694.1:0-1865 GCA_963922355.1 uncultured bacterium
CCTTGGCGGCGAGGATGAGGGCCTGCCCGGCGCGGGGGCTGGCGCCGTAGCGGACGTACTTCTTCACCTCGTCGGTGGCGAATTCCGTCTCCGGGTGGGTGGCCATGACGAGCTGGACGATGCGTTCCTGCACCGAGGGCGCGACCGGGACGCTGAGCGCGAAGTCGCCCAGGTTTACCAGGTCCTCACCCTGGAAGACGCGGTTGACCGTCGGCTTCTGGCGTTGGGTGGTGCGGTCCAGGATGGCGGCGAATTGCTCGGCGGTCGGGTACGGGACCTTAAGCTTGAAGAAGAAGCGGTCGAGCTGCGCTTCCGGCAGCGGATACGTGCCCTCCATCTCCAGCGGGTTCTGCGTGGCGAGGACGAAGAACGGGCGTTCCAAGTGCCGCGTGGCGCCCGCGACGGTAACGTGCTTTTCCGCCATGGCTTCGAGCAAGGCGCTCTGGGTCTTGGGGGTGGCGCGGTTGATTTCGTCGCCCAGCAGCAGGTTGCAGAAGATGGGGCCAGGCTGGAAGTCGAAGCTGGAGTGGCCCGCCGCGTCTTCGACCAACACGTTGGTGCCGACCAAGTCGGCCGGCATCAGGTCAGGCGTAAACTGGATGCGGTTAAAGGAAAGGTGCAGCGCATCAGCCAGGCTGCGGACCAGCATCGTCTTGCCCAGGCCCGGCACGCCTTCAAGCAAGACGTGGCCACCCGCGATGATGGCGGTCAGCGTGTGCTCGATGATCTCGTCCTGGCCGACCATCATTTGCTGGATCTCGGCCTTGAGCGTATCGAAGCAGGCGCGGAACTGCCCAGCCTGCTCCTCCAGTTGCTCGGGGCTTTGCTGGGCGGCGATGGGATCAGGGGCGGTAAAGTCGGTGCTCATACGTCTTGTTAAGTTAGGGGGTGATCATTAAATGGAAAGGCCCGCTTGTGAGTTACTTTGTTTCTCCCATCGGAAAGAAGGAGAGGCCAGGTAATTCGCCATTTTCAAAAACACTCTCGAGGCCAACTTCTTCGATTTCATCGACCTCAAGACTTGGCGGTTGGCCGTCAACGATATCGGCCTGCTCCAATAACTCCTGGTACCGTTGGCTTTGTTTAAACTCCATGAGAGCCATGCATTTCGCAGCCTCCTCATCCGAGGCATTCACATAACGGGTAGTGAAGAACCCATATGTATCCGCCTCCTCTTCCATGCTAAGGCGATAGTTTTCCCCACATAAGGTAACGAGAAAGCGATGCATAGCGTTTAATTTCCCGGATTATCCTTCGGCCGGATCGACTCGAAGTAGCGGCGGATGCTCTGGCGATGGGAATGAGGGAGGTTTTCGTCTTCGATCGCCTGGCGACTCATTTCCTCATAGACCGAGAAGTCGGCCTCGGCGGTGCCGTCGCTGGTTTGCTCGAGTTGCGGCTGCAGGGTCTTCTCGGTGGTAATCTCCGACATGCCGGACTCGGTCATCTGGCCGGAGACAAATTCCTGGGTGCGCGTGACGTCGAGGCCGGTGGTCTCGCCAAACTTATTCGCCGCGATATCCGAACCCGCACCACGGCCTTGTTGCTGTTGCTTCAGCACCTCGGTCAGCTTGGGCATGCCGAGGCTCATGCCATTGCCGGAGCCCTGCTGCCCACCGCTTTGGTTGCCCTGGTTACCGGGCGACTGCCCCGGCCCTTGGCCCTGGCCTTGTTGTTGCTGCTGACCTTGGCCCTGGCCGGACTGCTGGCCCTGTTGTTGCCCCTGTCCCTGACCTTGTTGTTGTCCCGGTTGCTGGCCTTGCCCCCCTTGCTGCCCCTGCTGGCGAGAGCCGCCGTCCTGTCGCTGACCACCCTGCTGACCTTGTTGCCCCTGCTGTTGGCCCCGCGGGGGGAGCTGGTGCTTG
>CAWUJC010000695.1:0-1863 GCA_963922355.1 uncultured bacterium
GCCGGGGTGACGGCTCCGCAGCTCTACCGCCTCCAAGCCTGCTTTGGTCTTGGGATCTTGGTCCACCTGGGCAACGTGCCGTGGTGGTTACTCCTCGCCGTGGCGGCTCTGGTCTATTGGCGGTGGCAAATTGAGCGGGCTTCCGTGCCGCTCCCCTCGCTTTTTACCCGCGCCTTTTTGGGCGGCGTGTTGTTTTTAGGCGTGCTGGCCGAATTTGGGACGGTAGCAGGTCGAGACTCCGGCACCATCCTGATGATCGGCCTGGTGGCGATCAAGTTCCTCGAATTGCGCACGACGCGCGATTACATGGTGATCAGCTTCGTGTTGTACTTCATGACGCTAATTGCGTTGCTCTTCGATCAGTCCATCCCGGTCTTCCTCTTGGTTTTGTTGGTGATGGGGCTCATCACGGCCAATTTGGTCTACTACCACAGCGCCCGACAAAAACGCGTCTGGCTGCCCACGCGTCGACTCATTCGTCTGACCGGCCTGATGCTGATCCAGGCGCTGCCGCTGGCCTTGGTGCTGTTCATCTTCTTCCCCCGCGTGCAGGGCAAATTTGGGTTCAACCTGGGCTTGGCCAAGAGTGGGTTGAGCCAGGAGCTGGAGCCTGGCTCGATCAGTGGCTTAATCTTTGATGACGAGATGGCGTTTCGCGTAGAGCTGCCCCCCGGTAGCTCGGCGCCACCGCTCCAAACCATGTACTGGCGTGCCTTTGTACTCTGGGACGTGGATGCGCGGACAACGCGGTGGACGATGGGGCGGGTCCCGCCTACGGGGTATCAGTTAATCGGTGGGCGGCCGCTGCGCCAGACGATTACGCTCCCGGCCACCGGGGAACGTTGGCTCTTTGCCCTCGACTACCCGACGGATAATCCGCCGATTGAGCCTTCCTGGCTGGGGAAAGCCGGCTCGGGGGATGTCTACGTCGCCCGGCGGGCGGTGAATCGAAAAATTCAGTATGAGGTCACCTCTCTTCTCGGGGCCAAACTGGAACCCCTGGGCGGAGTCTTACCTAGCGACGTGGAGCGGGCGGCGCTGCGGATTGAGAATCGCGGGCGGCTCAGCCCGAAAGTAGTCGCGCTAGCCGAACAGCTGAAGGAAAAGGGAGGCGATGCGGCGGGTATGGTGCGAGAACTCATGACCTTCTTCCGTACGCAGGGTTTCAGCTACACCAGTTTGCCGGGGGTTTACGAGCGAGACATGCTGGAAGAGTTCCTCTTTGAGCGCAAAGAGGGCTACTGCGAACATTATGCGTCGGCCTCTGGCGTCTTGCTGCGTCTGGCCGGGGTGCCAGCCCGGCTGGTGATTGGCTATCAAGGGGCCGAGTACAATCCCTATGGGGATTTCTTCGTCGTGAAGCAGGCGAACGCTCACGTCTGGGTGGAAGGCTTTGTCCCGGAGGAGGGGTGGGTGCGGATTGATCCGACGGTGGTGGTTTCGCCGGCCCGGATTGCCAGCGGCCCGCAGCAAGTGCGCGAGGAGGCCGGCTCGTCCCTGACGGTGGAAGTGGCGGGTCAGCCGATTGAAATTAACTACGGGGATTGGCAGCCGGAGTGGCTCGAAGCCGTGCTGGACGAAGGGGATCTGCGTTGGCAGCAAGTCGAAGAGGTCTGGGATCGGTGGATTCTCTCGTACAACCCGGAGTCGCAGCAGCAATTGCTCGGCCAAGTCGGAGTGCGGCGGCAACTCCGCTTCGTGGTTTTTGTCCTGGCGGGGCTGCTGGTGGCAGCCGCCACGTTGGCTCTGGTTTGGTGGTGGCTGCGGCGACCGGAGAAGCTGATTGAGCCGGAACAGGAACTCTGGAACCAGTACCAACAGCTCCTGGCTTGGGCGGGAGCGCCGCGCCGTCGCTGGGAAGGG
>CAWUJC010000696.1:0-1847 GCA_963922355.1 uncultured bacterium
CCTCCATTTGGTGGCGACCTCCATCGCCCTCGGCTTAGGCATTTGGGTGCTGGGGATGTTGGGCGTTCCCATTGCGGCGGGCATGAGCTTTGAGCTCGCCGTCCTGGCGGGCTTTGCCCTGAGCTTTTCCAGCACGGTCTTCGTGGTGAAGAGCCTGGAAGAACGCGCCGAACTGGCTGCCCTGCACGGCGTCATTGCGGTCGGCATTCTGATTATGCAGGATATCATCGCGGTAGGCTTCCTCGCCGCCGCCGATGGCAAAATCCCCTCTCCCTGGGCCTTTCTTCTGCTCCTCCTCATCCCAGCCACCCCGTTGCTGACCTGGATTCTGAAGCGCTGCGGCCGGGGCGAACTCCTCATCCTGCTAGGGTTCGTCCTCACCTACGCCGCCTACAATCTGTTCGACTACTTTGGGGTGAAAGGCGATTTGGGCGCGATTGCGGTCGGCATGCTGATTGGTCGTCACCCAATGGCCAAGGACCTCGCGCAGACCCTTCTCGGCTTCAAGGATGTTTTCCTCATGGCCTTCTTTGTCAGCATTGGCTTGAAGGAATCCCTCACGGCCGAAGCGGTCGTCCTGGGCGCGGTTCTCCTCCTGCTCCTCCCCGTCAAGGTGGGCTTGTATTACGTGATTTTGACCCGCTTCCACCTCAAACCTCGGGCCGCCTTCCTTTCCTCTACCGTTCTAGCCAACTACAGCGAATTCGGCCTGGTCGTGATGTCGGTTGCCGTGGCCAACGGTTGGCTGAGCGGAAGCTGGCTGGTCGTCGTGGCCATTGCTCTTTCCGTCAGCTTTATCGCCGCCGCCCCGCTCAACGCCCACACCCACGCCCTGTTCGAACGCTTCCACCACAAACTCTCCTTCTTCAACACCGCCAAGGAACTACCGGAGCAAGCCTCGATCTCCTTTGAGGGCGCGCAGGCGGTGATCTTTGGGATGGGGCGAGTCGGCACCGGCTCTTACCGCGTCTTCCAGGAACGCTACGGTGCGGAGGGCGTCGTGGGCGTCGACTCCAACCCGGACCGCGTCCGGCTCTTGCGTGAAGCTGGGATGAACGTGATTGAGGGCGACGCTTCCGACGCCGATTTCTGGGAACGGGTGGATGCCTCGCACGACGTGCGCATTGTCCTGCTCGCCATGGCCAATCATCGAGCCAATGTCCACGTCGCCACACTGGTGCACGAAGATGAGCACCCGGTCTTCATCGCCGCCACGGCCAACTATCCAGAAGAAGAGGAGGAACTGCATAAACTCGGTATCCACCACGTCTACAACTTCTATTCTGGAGCTGGCGCCGGCTTTGCCGAACAAGCCTGGAAGGAGTACGACCGCGCCCGCTTTCGGAAGTACTCCGAAGACCCGGAAATCTAGAGCGTGGCTCCTTTCCTCTTGTGAGCCAAGCCAAGGGGAGGCACCTTTATGGCTCCCGCTTCCATGCTCCGGTTTGACCTCCATTGCCACTCGCACTTTTCCGATGGCGCGCCCTCCGTCGCTGAGATCGAGGACCATTGCCAGCAACTCGGGATCGGCGTGGCGCTGACCGACCACAACGAAATCCGTGGCGCCCTCCAGCTCCACGATCGAGACAAGGTCCCCTGCATCCTGGCGACGGAAGTCGGGACGCGCGAAGGCTTCGAGTTCCTGGCTTACTTCAAATGCCCCGCCGCGCTGGAGAGCTACTTCCGACAGGTCATCGAGCCGCACCTGCTCAAACGCTACATGGTGAAGTCCCGCATCCCGACCGACGCGGTGCTTGAATCAGCCGCCAACTTTGAGGTCTTCCTTTCGCTGGCCCATCCCTTCGCCCTCGGGCGCAAATCCATCCGCCACCTCAAGCACGCCCCAG
>CAWUJC010000697.1:0-1838 GCA_963922355.1 uncultured bacterium
GTGCTCTTCCGATCTCAAGCGCTTGAGGCCCACCGGGTTAAAGATGTCGTCGCGATTGGCGATTTCCCAGGCATCGAGCAAGGGTTTGTACTCTTCCTGGTTTTCCCAGAGGTAGAGCGTGTTCTTGCCCCAGACGCTGCTCATCAAGTGAGGGTGGCTGGCCACGGCCAAGCCGCCTTGCTCATGAATCGCCGCGATGGTGGCTTTCAGATCCAGCGAGGGATTGATCGGCTCTTTCAGATCAATACCCAGGAGGTGAGCGCTGCCCTTGGCGGTGAGCGCATCCTTATTGAATTCGATCCCGGTCATGACGATCATGCCATACTTCTTCATCGCCCGGCGGCGCTCCCGCTCGATCACTTCGAAGTAGGTGTCGATTTCATCCGGCGGTAGAACCAAGCCGGTGAGGTTACAGAATTTACCGAGGAGTTTCTTCGGATCGCAGAGATGGTCCGTGATGGTCAGCACGTCAAAGCCGCGCTGGCCGTAGAGATCAACGATTTCCGGCACCGTCATCTTGCCGTCAGAGAACGTCGTGTGGGTGTGGAAGTCACAGTGTAAGAGCTGCTTTTTCCCTTTGGCCGAGGTGATCGCCGGAGCGCCAAATGCATCCGCAGGTTTGGGCAAAAGATGGATCGGCGGTAAGCCTGCTCCTTCCGGCACGGCTTCGTCCAAGAGGTACTCGGCAATGTGCTGGGCGCTGTTGGGCTGGCTAAGCTCAGCCACGTTGCACTTCCAGAGGCGCCAAAGTCGGGCGTTGTGGGCAAAGGCCCGCTCCAACCAAGTGATGATATCCTTCGGCTTCTCCGCCAGGGCACCGCAGTTGGTGTCGCGGATCAGCTCATAGTTGCCGCTCTCCTGCCCGGGCACAATCTGGTTGATGATCATGGGCGTCTGCGCGGCAATCGCCTCCTGCACCGTTGCTCCCCCTGCCTTGGTGATGACGACGTGGTGCGACATCAGGTAGTCCGGCATGTGGCTCGTCCAGCCAAGGACGCCGACGCGGTCCGGTGCTTGTTCGCGAAACTGATGCGCCAGGGCGAGAACCTTCTGATCGCGGCCGGCGGAAATGGTCAGGTCCCAGTCCTCATGCTCGAGCAGCTTCTCCAGCACCTTAGGCGCTCGTTTCTTCCCGCTGTTGATCAAGTAGAGAATCTGTGGGCGGCCCCCGCGGGTCAGGTCGGGCAGACCGTCTCGGCGATGGGTTTCGCTAAACTCCATCTGCACCGGGAAGCCCAGGACTTTGATCTTTTCTTCCGGCACCTTCGCCTCTCGTAACACCTGGGCCGTCTGCTCGTTCGCCACAATAAAGCTGTCACAAGTGGAACGATACCAGAGTGAGTTGACGGAAATGGAATCGGTAATCACCGTGACTTGGCGGAAGTGACGGCGGCGACCATCCTCAAAGATGTCGTCAATGAGGTAGTTATAGATGGGGTAAGTCGAGACCACCACATCTGGCCGGTAGGACTGCAACAGGCTTTCCATGGCCCGGCGCATGCGGGTCAACGCCAACATGTTGGCTTCCACCAAGCCAGGCCGGTCCGCCAAAGCGTAGAGCCCTTTCCAGAGCCGGGGCGTCTTGTTGATCGCGGTGAGATAAGCCCGGCGCATCAGGTCGTTGAGGCGGCCATAGCAAGAGTCAAACAAGTCATAGACTTCGACTTGGGCTTCGTCGCCGGCCAGCGCTTCAATGGCATCGCGGATATTCCGAGCTGCCGTGTTGTGTCCCTCACCGAAACCGGCGGTTAAAATCAACAGTCGCTTCACTTGCCCCTGTTAATAACCTGTGGATAAGTTGGGAACAAGTTCTCTAATGTTACGTTTACATGGCGAAA
>CAWUJC010000698.1:0-1836 GCA_963922355.1 uncultured bacterium
GGCGCGGCGAATTTCCTGAGCCGAAACCGGGAGGTTGAGGGAAAAGCCAAGCAAAAGCGCAAGCAGCGGGGGGCGCATCCTTCTAATCTTCATCGCAGTGGCCTTCATAGCAAGCACTAGTCGCTCTTATTGTTCAGGTTCTGACGTCGCGGGTGTCCTGCTGCTTGCCATTTTTTCGAGAACTCCTACCCTGAATCCTCCCATGGCCAAGATGTCCCCTATGACCGCCGCCGAAATTCGCCAGAGCTTCCTCGATTTTTTTCAGGAGAAGCAGCATACCATTGTGTCGAGCGCTAGCTTGATGCCCGATGCGCCGAACTTGCTCTTTACCAACGCGGGGATGAACCAGTTCGTGCCCATTTTTCTTGGTAACGCACCCTGCCCTTACGATCCGGCCCGCGCCGCCGACACGCAGAAGTGTATCCGCGCCGGTGGGAAGCACAATGATCTCGAGGATGTCGGCTACGACACTTACCACCAGACCTTCTTCGAGATGTTGGGGAACTGGAGCTTTGGTGATTACTTCAAGCAAGAGGCCATCGCCTGGGCCTGGGAACTTGTGACCGAACGCTGGGGCTTCCCGGCCGAGCGGCTCTACGCCACCGTCTACCAACCGGGCGAGGGCGATCCGGCGGAAACGGACAATGAGGCCTATCAGTTTTGGAGCGAGATTTTTACCGCCGCCGGGCTCGACCCCAAGGTGCACATCGTCTACGGCGGGAAGAAGGACAACTTCTGGATGATGGGCGACACCGGTCCGTGCGGTCCGTGTTCGGAGCTGCACGTTAATCTTTTGCCGGAAGCGGAGCTCGATCCCCAGGCTAACCGCACGTTGGTCAACGCCGATGATCCGCGCCTGATCGAAATCTGGAACCTCGTCTTCATCCAGTTTAACTCCGACGGTCAGGGGAACTACCCGCCGCTGCCCGCCCAGCACGTCGATACCGGCATGGGCTTTGAGCGCGTCACTTCGATCATCCAAGGCACGAAGGGTTTCACCGACTTCAGTGCGGTGGGCAAAATTTCCAACTACAACACCGACCTCTTCCGCCCGCTCTTCGACGAGCTGGAAAAGAAGACCGGCAAGTCCTACACCAGCACCTTGCCCGCAGCCGGTGCCACGCCGACGGAGCAAGAGAAGGTGGACATCGCCTTCCGCGTGATCGCGGACCACGTGCGCTGCCTCGCCTTTGCCATTGGGGACGGCATCATGCCCAGCAACCTGGGGCGGGGTTATGTCTTGCGGCGCATCCTCCGCCGGGCGGTGCGGTACGTCCACAGCTTGGGCATCCATCAGCCGTTCCTCTGCGAGATGGTGAACGTCTTGTCCAAAGAGATGGGTGGCATGTTCCCGGAGTTGAGGGAAAAGCAGGAGCTGATTGAAACGACGATTCGCGGAGAAGAAGAGAGCTTCCACAAGACGCTCGACCGCGGCATGGCCTTGTTCGAGGACGTGTTGAAGGAGAGTGGCCAAGACAAGCTCTTCCCCGGAGCCGAGGCCTTCAAGCTCTACGATACCTACGGCTTTCCGCTTGATTTGACCCAGCTTCTGGCCCGCGAGCGAGGTTTGGAGGTCGATGTGCCTGGCTTTGAAAAACTGATGGGCGAGCAGCG
Source organism: uncultured bacterium (assembly GCA_963922355.1). Classification (GTDB taxonomy): domain Bacteria; phylum Verrucomicrobiota; class Verrucomicrobiia; order Methylacidiphilales; family UBA1321; genus CAWUJC01. The sequence continues at coordinate 1,615 of CAWUJC010000698.1, forward strand.
CGAGCGAGCCAAAGCTGCGCAGAAGAAAACGGTCATCACCGTCGACTCCGGCTCCTTCGACGCCGAAGCGACCGAGTTCCTTGGCTACGATCACTTGGACGCTGCCGGTAAGATTGAAGCGGTCCAGAACGGCGTCTTGGTCGTGGATCGCACGCCTTTTTACGCCGAGATGGGCGGCCAGGTCGGCGACAGCGGTGAGGTGGAAATCAACGGTCAGCGCCA
>CAWUJC010000699.1:0-1831 GCA_963922355.1 uncultured bacterium
GAACGGAGGCCCACAATTGCCCCATCGCCCTTCCACGCTAATAACTCTTCGAGACCAGCTTTTTCGGAATTAGCAAAAAACCGGAACTCAAAGATCGGGTGCTGTTGGGCATACGCTTTGATGCCACGATAAAGCTGATTATTGGCCGCATCAGTGTAGGGGAAGGCGATCGCAACTCGGTACATAGGATGAGACTATTCGGAACGTATTGAGAAAAACAAGTATTTTACTCCGCATAAACGCAGTTTATTTGATTAAAATACGTGTTTGCGCAAGAAACCTATTGTATTTTCAATAAAACGCAATATTTTGTTCTCAATATAAGAAAGAATTGCAATGATAGCGGAGTACAGTTCCGAAGCGTTGCGCTCTTCAAATCCAAGATTCACTTCAAGACTCCTGAAGCCATGAAACATCACCTCCTCTCGTCTGCTCTCATCTTACCGATCCTAACTCTTCTTTTGACGAACAATGGAAAAGCCGATGTTCGGGTTCACTGGCTCATGGAAGAGAGCGAGACCGTTAACAACACGGAACGAGTCCCGGACTTAGAGGGAATGAATGGGCTGATCTTAAATTCAGGTGCCACCATCGTGAAGAGTAAGGCGGCTCCCAATGGCAAAGCCCTCTACTTCGATGGAAAGCAAGAGGACAAGTCTAAGAGTGTCAGAATCGTGGAAGCAGCAGACGGGTTCCAAATCGAATTTGAATTCAAACCCGCCGAGGAGAATCCAGAACCCCAGACCGTTTTTCACTGGCCAGATAACATCGAGTTTCGCTTCCTCCCCGATCGAGAAGTCCTGCGCCTGGTGGTAGCTGAAGTTGGCGATAAAGAGGGGACTAAATACATGACCGTCGACGTGGAATGCACGCCTGGCGATTGGAATCGGGTCCGCGCTAAGGTCGGCCTCACCGAGGCGATGCTCGACATCAACGGGGATGACCGCGTCATCGACTATACAGATTATCCCCGAGAAGAGTTTTACGATAATCATATTTCAGTAGGCGCCGCATCACATCGGGGACGTCCGTTCACTGGCCACATTAGTAATGTTCGGGTGAGTGACCTATCCACCGAACCGATGGAGCGACGCAAATAGCTTTTGCTGAGACGAGTGATGTTGATGCCACCGCTACACAAGATCCTGATCTCAGGATTCGGGCCATAACCCAACACTCTTCACCTTTCTGCTCTCGCCCATGAACCTACCGCTTCGCTACTTTTATGCCTTTAGCCAGCTTGCCACCTGCTGTGGCCTTTTTCAATCGTCTGCCTTGGCCGTCGACATCCTGGAGATTCGAAACGGGAACTTTGAGCAACCCGGAGACACCTGGAAGACCGGAGGCGGAGTCCCCACCGGCTGGAGAGTTCGGCAACATGAGGTCAAGATCGGTAAAGGTGGAAGCAGAGGTGAAGCCGCCGGAACCATTGGGCTGAATCATCGTTGGAATCCGATGACTAAGGCTTCTGCCCGCTCGCTCTATCTTATTGATCCGATTGAAGCTGTGGTTTCACAGCAACTAAAAGGCACCATGGGTGAAGGCTGCGCCTATGATATTTCCTACGGCGTGTTCCGCTACGATCGAGAACCGGCAAAAGCCATCATGCGCCTCAAAGTCGGCGATCAAACCGTCCTGGAAGACACAGTTGCCGATGGCGACTTTCCTTACCGCGAATGGGTCAAGCGAGAGTTAAGCTATGCCCCCTCATCGGACGATACGGACCAACCCGTAACGCTGGAGTTTGAAATCACCGGTAAAGGCGATGTGCGCCTGGACGAAGTCGCCATTACGACCTTGACGCCAGACCTGCTCCAAGCGCGAAAGCAGA
>CAWUJC010000700.1:0-1824 GCA_963922355.1 uncultured bacterium
ACCTCGGTGTAGAGGCGCTGGTAGGTGTAGACTTTCGTTTCACCCGGCTCGCCTTCCCAAATGAGGGCGGCCTTGTGGCGGCGAGGACTGTTAACGTGACGGTCCAGGCAATTATAGCTGACGTTGAGCTTGCCGCCGACAAACCACTTGGCAAACGGCGCCTTCCAACTGCAGACCTTGTTCCACTTTTTGAACCAGTCCAGTTCCTGCGCGTGCTTGTTCCAGAACTTATCCGGCTGGTTCAAGGACTCCCGGTGCATGCGCTTGTACTGCGCCATGCTCTTGATGTGAGCCTCCTCGCTAAAGGCTTTGAGCGGCTTGAAGACACGCCGCTCTTTGAGGTGCGACTCGATGTTCTGGCTGGCTGCTTTTTTGGCGGCGGGTTTCTTACGGGGGGTGGAACGGGACGAGGTCGTTTTACGGGTAGGCATGTCTTCTGTTCAGATGGTTGCGATGAGGGACTAAGTCGCAATCACTCTGAACCCTCCCCGCCAAAGCGAAAGGGAAAAGTCACCAAAAACGTTAACTCTTGGCGACAGACCTTTCCGGGATCGCTTGAGCGTGCTGATAATCCGGATCGTCTTTCTGGATGTCCTGGATCATGGCGATTTCCTTCCACGTAGCGATGATGCCATGCGGAATCGGCGGCAAGTCATGCTTGATCGCCCGGTGCAGGCGTTCCAAGCGATAACACGGCACGGCTGCGTACATGTGATGTTCGATGTGGTAATTCATGTGCCAGTACAAGAACTGCACCACCGCGTTGACCGTAAAGGTCCGGCAGCAGAGCCGAAAGTCCGGCGCCTCGTCGCACAAGCCAATGTGCTGGGTGCTGTTGCAAAGGAAGAAGAGCCAACCGCCATACATCCCGTTGAAGGTAATCAGCACCGGTACGAGCCACCAGCCCATCCAGGTACTGACCACTAAAATCAAGAGATGGCCCGAATACATGCACCAAGCCCAGCGGCGTGTGCGACGTCTCGCGTCCTTGGCAGATTCAGGGTAGAGCGTTTTTTCCCATTCCCCCTCAAATCGCCCAACCATGTAGCGTACGGTGGCGCGAAACGCATTCTTGAAGTATTGAGGCGTGATGAAGCCCGACCTAAAAAAATCCCTGATAACAAAGCGAATCGGAAGTGTGACCTCAAGATCCTCCGGCGGATGCAAGGTGTAGCGGTGATGACGCTGATGGCTTTCGGCAAAGTGCAAATGGTTGTTCCAGCCATAAAAGGCGAACAGATAGGCAAAAGCCTCGTTTAGCCAGCGGGTCTTGAAGACCGTCCCATGAATGAGCTCGTGCACGGCATTGACCTGAAACCAGCTCACTGTCCCGTGCAAAAAGAGGGCAAGCAAGGTGCACCACCACGGAAGGTGGTAAAACGAGTAAAGGGCAAGCGACGCCGTCGCCACCAAGACCGCGAGAAAACCCAAGGTCTGCGCGGCACCAAGGAGATCACTCCGCTTGTGGCAGGCTTTCATTTCTTCTCGAGAAAGCTTCGTTCGGTACCAATTGATGACGCGGGGCTTGGCTTGGCGCACCTCTTCGGTGTACTCCGCCAAGGTCTGATCGTTGGGCTTTAATTGAGGGGATGTCGGCATGGTGGAGACCATACGCGTCCAGGATTGGATTGCCGTCCAAGCTAACCGCGCGATACAATCTCAAACATGGCGCTCCCCCAAGCCCTTCAACGCCGCCACCGCGTCAGCATGGTTCTGCCCGGTCTGCCGGTCGATGCGTTTGCCGATCTGGGCCACTATCGACATGCCCGGGCCGACGACATCTTGACGGATCACGCTCACATTCAAGCCATGGAAATCTGCTTC
>CAWUJC010000701.1:0-1820 GCA_963922355.1 uncultured bacterium
TTGACAACTCTGCGGGCATGCGTACGTTGCGTCATGTTCAATGGAAACGGCCCTCACGAAGACGTGCTCAAATCCGCGCAAATCGCGGTGGAGCGCAAGCGCTTCATGTTCGACCTCAAGGAAAACCCCCGGGGTCGCTTCCTCCGCATCACCGAAGACGTCAACGGTCGCCGCGATACCATCATCATCCCCAGTACCGGACTGGAAGAAATGCGCCGAGTGCTGGATGAGATGATTGAGGCAGATACTGCCATCGATGATGAAGACGCCGACGCCGGTCAAGCCAACGAAGATTCGCCCAACGCCGCCGCGGCGTAACTTTTTTGCAACTGTGTGCCGCTACGCGGCGTCTCAAAGAGGCGTGAAAGACGTGTCTTCGATTTTCTTGGCGGTCTTGCTTGTCCTTGGGGGCTCGCTCCCCATTGAGGCTAAATCAACCCAAGCGCCCTCTGGCCTGTACGGCCAAGTCGGACCGCATCAAGTTCAGACCTTGAGCGAAGTCTGGCGGGATGAGTTCCGCGAGCGCGAGGTGCCGGTAAAGGTCTACTACCCGGTGGGGGTGAAGGCGGCACCGATGGTCCTCTTTTCCCACGGGCTGGGCGGTTCGCGCGAAGGCTATCGCTACCTGGGCGAGCACTGGGCCAGTCATGGTTTTGTCAGCGTGCACCTCCAGCACGCGGGGAGTGATGAGGCGGTCTGGAAGAATGCGCCTTGGGGGAAGCGTAAAGCGGCGATGATGGAAGCGGTGCGAGATCTCAACGCCGCGATTGACCGACCGGATGACATCACCTTCGTTCTCACGAGACTGGTCGATCTTAGCCAAGATACGAAACACCGGCTCTCTGGAGTGGTGGACCCCAAGAACGCCGCCGTGGCGGGGCATTCTTTCGGCGCTTTTACCGTCCTGGCGGTGGCGGGGCAGCAATTCGAGACGCCGGAAGGTCCTTTCAGTTTTTACGACAAACGGCTCAAGGCAGCCGTTGCGATGAGTCCAAACAAGCTGCGTCAACGCCAGGACTTTGAGGGTGCCTACGCCGAGATTGCGCTCCCGCTCTTTCACCTGACCGGCACGCTTGATACCAGCCCCATCACGCCCACGGTTAAAGCCAAGGACCGGACGGAGCCGTATCAGCGCATCCCGCACCCCGAACAGCACCTCTTGGTTTTGAAGGGTGGCGATCATTCGGTTTTCGCTGGTCAGCGCTGGCGGAAAGGCCCTGGCGATGCGGCGAAGGATCCGCGCTTTCAGGCGCTCATCAAATCGAGCACCACGGCCTTCTGGAAAGCCTACCTCCAGCAAGACCAGCGGGCTTTAGCCTGGCTGGCCGATGGTGGCTTCGCCCGCGAACTGGGGGAGGACGGTACGTACCAAAACAAGCGGGGAAAAACGACCGCGGCGAAATAAAGCCCTCAACTGCACACTGCCTTGACGCCTCGGGCGGAACGTCCTATCTTTCGCAGAGATGGACTTTTCACGTAAATTCCTACTGATTCTGCTTGCTGCGTTTGGGCTCATGCTCTCGGACGCCGCCGCGCAGTACCAGTATGAAGGCAACGTGGGAGGCCGTGACTTCACCGACACCGATGAGGTGGAAGCGATCCGCAAGGGCGAAAAGCCCGACCCGCGGAAGTCCGTTCCCCCCATCGCTTCGGCCAAGCCCTTCGGCGTGTTCATCATGCTGGGGCAGAAAGGCCTGGTCGCCATCTCTCCCACCGCGCCGCGTAGCCTCGGCTTCGGCATCGAGAACCTGACTGCCACCTACCAGAATCGTTACTTCAACGATACCACGGGCGATGCCCAAGGGGTGGTGCCTTACGGC
>CAWUJC010000702.1:0-1819 GCA_963922355.1 uncultured bacterium
GAGCTTCGGGGCCTTTCATTGAAGTGCACTGCCCGGCCTTGCCGCGGGAACTTTTGGAGAGCGAGATGTTTGGTCACGAGAAAGGGGCCTTCACGGGCGCCTATCAGCGCCGGATTGGTCGGGCCGAGTTGGCCGACGGCGGCACCTTGTTCCTCGATGAGATCAGCGACCTGCCGCTCGATCTCCAACCCAAGCTCCTGCGTTTTTTACAGGAGAAGACCTTCCAGCGAATTGGGGGAGCGAAAGACATTAAATCGAATGTGCGGGTCATCACCGCCACGCATGCCGACTTGCGTTCGCGGGTGGGGACCGGGCAATTCCGCGAAGACTTGTACTTTCGGTTGAGCGTGGTCCCGCTCACGCTTCCCCCTTTGCGCCAACGGCGAGAGGATTTGCCGCCCTTGATCGACTCTATCCTCCACCGCCTGCGGCACGAGCGCCATCAGCCCAAGCTCGGCTTGGATCGTGAGGCGCGCGAATGCCTGGAGCATTACAATTGGCCGGGTAACGTCCGCGAACTCCAAAACGTGCTGGAACGCAGCTCGGTCCTCTGCCCGGACGCGACGATCCGAGTGGCGGACTTGCCGGCTCCCTTGCGCGAACCGGGGAGCGTGGAGGGGGACGCCCCCCAAGTGGGCGGTATTCCCTTGCGGGAGTTGGAGAAGCAGGCGCTGGAGCAGACCCTGGAACTTTGCCGGGGGAACAAGGCCAAAGCGGCCCGGATGCTCGGCATCACCGAAAAGTCCATTTACAACAAGCTTAAGCGCTTCGGAATGAGTAAATAACGGCTGCGGGAGCGGTCGGCCCGCAAAAGGCGTTGCATTCTGTCCGCCCTTTCGTAAAGCTTGCGCTGCTTATGGATACTGAAGTCGAGCAGAACGCTCCCGTTGAGACGGAAACTGTGAACGAAGAAGCCGCGGCTCCGAGCCCGGCCCCCGCCACCGATTTACCTGAATTGCCCCTCGGCCTGCCGCCGGAGGTGGTGGAAAAGCTGAAGGCCCTGACCCCGGAGACCTACTGCCTGCACCGCAGTTGGGGCTTTGGCCAGATTAAGGAATGGGACGCCGACAGCGGTAAGATGATCATTGATTACACCGAGAAGGCCGGCCACTCCATGCAGTTTGAGTACGCGGCCGAGAGTCTCGTCCCCTTGTCTAACGACCATATTTTGGCCAAAAAGGCCATCGACCTGTCGGCGGTCCAGGCCCAAGCCGAGAGCGAGCCGCTGGAACTGGTCCGCTGCTGCATCATCAGTCTTGAGAATGGCGCCACTTCCGCGGGTATCCAGGAAGTGCTGAGCCCGGACGTGGTCCCGGCAGATAAATGGAAAAAGTGGTGGGATGCCACTAAGCGTGCCCTCCGCAAGGACGGCCACTTCTATTTGCCGACCAAAAAGAGTGAGGCGCTGACCCTGCTCGATGCTCCGAGCGCGATGGGCGAAAAGGCTCTGGTGGATTTCGACAAGGCGATGGGCGTCAAGCAGACGCTGACGGCCCTGATCCAGGTGCAGAAATTTTGGACGGACATTAAGAGCGACGAGGTGATCGATAAGATCGTCAACGTGCTGAACGAAGCCATCGCCAATTCCCCCGCCGCTAAGGAGCACGAGCTCATGGAGCTGGCCATCGCGCGGGATGACTTTCTCGACAACGCGGGTCGCCCGGCTGACGCCGGTCCGCTGGCCGTCGTGAAGCTGGCGCCGGAAGACGCTGAGAAGATGGCCGATCTGCTCGACATGCTGCCTTCCAGCAAGCACGGCAAGTTTCTTGAAGCCATCAAGGGAGGGCGCCCGGATGTCTGGCCTGTCCTGTTCCTGGCC
>CAWUJC010000703.1:0-1816 GCA_963922355.1 uncultured bacterium
GTGTCTCCCCAAAAACACGTTACCCTCCGCGACATTGCCAAGGCTGCCGGCGTCACCGCCGCGACGGTGAGCATGGCCCTGCGCAATCACCCCAACATCTCCACCCAAAGGCGGCAGGAGATCGCGGCCCTGGCCCACAAGCTTGGCTATCGGCGCGATCCGATGATCGCCCGCCTGATGACCTCCATGCGTCAGGGGCGCACCAAGCCGGAACGCCTCCCCCTAGCTTGGATCAACTGCAGCCTGGACGCAGCTTTCTGGACCCATGAATTTTCCCGCGCGGCTTGGGAGGGGGCCCGCGATCGAGCCAAAGCTCTGGGCTACCAGCTCAAGCAATTCCATTGGTTCGACAAGATGGTGATGCCTCGTCGCCTGAGCGAGATCCTCTATCATCGCGGCTTTCAAGGCATCGTCATGGCCGGCACCGAACCCGTCTATGATGACGACTTTGACTGGAGCGCCTTCAGCCTGGTGCAAATGCTCCCCCGCAAAGGGAACCGCTTAAGCGTCCCGGATATTGCCCCCAATCACCGAGGCAACTACGAACTCGTGCTCCAAGCGCTACGGGAAAAAGGCTACGAGCGCATCGGACTCGCCCTGGTCAACCGGCAAGACACCTTTGGCCTCCAAGGACTGACGGCGGCGCACCTCCGCGAGAACTTTGACCTCCCGGCCAAACTCCGGGTGCCGCCCTTCATCATTCCTGATCGCGGTCCGGATAGCGTGCACAAGTCTCCGGAGCAGCCCAAGCTCCTCGCCTGGCTGCAGAAGTACCAAGTCGACGCCCTCGTCCACATGGACAGACGCCTCGTCCACACCCTGGAGAAAGCCAAAATTAAGGTCCCCGAGGATCTGGCCGTCGCGCACTTAAATCTGGCTGCCGACGTGAAAGGCTGGGCGGGCATTAATCCCAACCTGCGCGCCCAAGGCGAAGCCGCCATCAATGCCCTGACCATGCAAGTCGAGCGGAACGAACAGGGGTTTCACCCGGTCGAGCAAACTCTACTCATCAAGGGAACGTGGCAGGAGGGCTTTACCGCGCCGCCAAAAAAATGATCGGCCTATCGAACGGACTTAGGCTGCCATCGTCACCAAGCGCTTGCGCACCCGGGTGACATTGCGATTGCCACGGCGCTCGTAGTCGAGCTGGTCCATTAGGTTTTTGACCAAGTGAACGCCCAGCCCGCCAATCGGCTGCTGGTGCAACACTTCGCGCAGGTGGTACTCCCCCGTGTCCGTGACGGGGTTGAAGGGCTTGCCGTCGTCTTCGATTTCGGCAATGACTTCGCCCGCTTCAACACGGATGCGGACGTAAAATTCGTGGACGGCCTCGTCTTCGTAGCCGTGTTTGATCACGTTCACGACCAGTTCTTCCAGCGCCAAGGTCAGATTAAAGACGGTATCGCCCGGCAACTGGTGGCTTTCGCCGAAGGCCTCGATAAACGCGGTAAAGTGCGTGACCTCATCAAGGTCATTGTGCAGGGCCAAGGTATGATCAGCGAATTCTCGCATGGGTCTGTTTTTCTCTCTAGAGGAGAAGGTGGAGGGTGGCAAGTTTCTGTCGTACAGCATAAGAGGAGGGGGATTAAAGTTGGACGATTTATCCGTGGGGGCTTGCGGGGAATCGACTCGCGGTGCATGGTGGGCATCTTTATTGAGCCGCAATGACTTACCTCAAGTTCCATGCCATTTTTAATTTTCCGCTGCTGATTATCCTCAGTGCGCTGAATTTTTTAGTCGCCCCCTGGACCACCGGCGAACTCTTCGCCCTGTTCATGGTTCTGGCCATTGTGATGGTTTTTACGACACCCTGGGA
>CAWUJC010000704.1:0-1814 GCA_963922355.1 uncultured bacterium
GGAGGCGTCGCGCTTCCAAGAGGGTGACGTCGTGCCCGCGCTGGTTGAGTTCCCAGGCGGCAGCCAGGCCGGCCATGCCAGCGCCGAGGACGAGGACCTTCTTGGGCTTGGGCGGCGTGGGCTTGGCCTTCTTCTCCCGTTGGTGGGCTTGGTAGACGAGCCAGGCTTTGCGTGGTTTGGAGTGGCGCACTTCTTCGCGGAAGACGTCGAAATCACGCCGCTCGATTTCGTGGAGCAATTCGCCGTAGACCTCGCGCATGATCTCGGCGGCGAGGAGATTAGGCCGGTCCTCGGGGTGGATCAGCCGCCAAGACTTGGCGTAATAGTGCCGTGCGCGGTGGTGCTGAAAGCGGCACAGCTGGCGCATCCGCTCGGACCAGACGCCGTCGAAGATTTCCTGCTCCGTGACGCCGAAGCGGTCGAGTTCTTCTTTCGGTAAGTAGATGCGGCCGAAGGAGGCGTCCTTGCGGATGTCGCGCAGGATGTTCGTCAGCTGAAAGGCCATGCCGAGGGCAACCGCGTAGTCCTTGGTTTGCTCGTGGCGGTAGGTGAAGATTTCGATGCTGACCAGGCCGACCGCGCTGGCCACCCGGTAGCAGTATTGCTCCAGTTCCTCGAAGGTTTCGTAGCGTTCCTTGTCCAGGTCCATCTCCACGCCCTGGATCACCTCTTGCATCGGCGTGGGCGGGATGAGGAATTTGTTGATGATGCTGGCCAGTTCGCGGCCTAGGGGCGTGCGCGGCTCGTCGGTGTAGCAGCGGCGGATTTCCTCGTGCCAGGCGGCGAGTTGTTCGCGCTTGGTTTCGACCGGTAGAACAGTGGAGTCAGCGATGTCGTCCACCACCCGGCAAAAGGCGTAGAAGATCGACATGGCCGCCTGCGTTTCCTTCGGCAGGGCGGTAAAGCTCAGCGCCAAGTTGGAGCCCGACGACGCGGTGATCTCCGCACTAGGCGGGAGCACATCTTTCGTGGAGGTGTCGGGTTCGGTCGTCATGGCTGCGAGACGCTGGGCTCAGTGCAAGGGGCAGAGTACGTTATGCATGAAAAGCAATATTTGGCCAAGCCAGGGTAGGGCGGGCTGTCCCTAGCCCGCCGCTCCTTGTTGTTGGCAAGCTGGTTGGGTTCCGCCGCTGAGGACATCGGCGGCTACCGAAAAAGCAGGAAGCAAAGTCAGTTGCATGTGGTGGAAAATGCTTACGGATTAAAAATGGTTTGGCCGAGGAGGGCAAGGAAGTCGCGTTTGGCGAGGCGGGGGCGCTGGCCGAGGGTATCGTAGCCCTGGTCTTCAATCTTGCGCAGGATGGAGGTGCCGCCCAGCCAAGTGAGGCGGATTTCATAGCGCAGGCGACCGGGCAGGGTGGCCATCAGGCCTTCTCCGTCATCGAAGATGCCTTGGGTGCGTTCGACCTGGAAGCGCATCAGGCGGCGGAAGGCGTCGCTCGCGGCGCCGGCTTCGATCCCGGCGTGGAGATCGGCTTCGGTCACGCCGAAGTTGGTGAGGTCCTCCCGCGGCAGGTAGATGCGGTCTTTATCCAAATCCACCGCCACGTCCTGCCAGAAGTTGGCAAGTTGAAGGGCGGTGCAGATGTGGTCGGAAAGTTCGTGCTGATGTGGATCGCGCTGGCTGTGAAGGAGGAGGACCAGTCGGCCAATTGGGTTGGCACTGCGGCGGCAGTAGTCGAGGACGTCGGCGTGGCTGGCGTAACGGCGTTTGACCACGTCTTGACGGAAGGCGCTGAGCAGATCGGTAAAGAGGGAGAGCGGCAGGTCCAACTCTTCCATGGTTTGATGTAGCGCGACGAAGACGGGGTGGC
>CAWUJC010000705.1:0-1812 GCA_963922355.1 uncultured bacterium
CGAAGGCGATGTGGTGATTAGCGAAGAAGCCGCCACCTACCGCCCCGAAATGGAGTACCTTGTCGGCCCCGAACGCGTGCAAGCTGCCGAAGGCTACCACGTTTCTGCTGGCACCCCGGTCTACCGCTTCTTTGAGTGCTTCGACTGGCCGCAGCTGAGTTCGATTCAAGCAAGCTACGATCCCGCCGCGGTCAAGATGACCCCGCCGCTCAAGCCGCAGTTGGAGGAGAAACTTTGGCTCGCGCTCTTCTGGAACGCGCATCTCCAGGATTTCTGGAGGCAGCACGTGAGCGAACGCGGCGTTAAGCTCCTGCGCGAAGTCATCCCCTACTCCTGGGTGCTCGACCCAACCCCGCTCCCGCCGCACGCCGTGCTGCCGCGCTTGGACATCAGCGGTTGGGAAGAGTTGAAACAGTTTGGTCAGAAGCGTCGCGAGTGGATCCTTAAGCTCAGCGGTTTCCACGAAAACGCCTGGGGCGCACGGAGTGTCGTCGTCGGCACGGACCTCTCCACGCCCGACTGGTCCGACGCAATTGATACCGCACTGGCCAGTTTTGAAACTCACCCGTACGTCATGCAGGAGTTCAAGAAGGGCGGGCTCTTTGAGCAGAACTATGTGGACTTTGACGACGATCCTGCCGAACCGGTGACCATGCGTGGCCGAGCCCGCGTCAGCCCCTACTACTTTGTGGTGAATGACAAGGTGCAACTGGGCGGCGTCCAGGTCACCCTCTGCCCGGCAGACAAAAAACTCCTCCACGGCATGCGCGACGCCGTCATTTCTCCGGCCAAGGCGGAGAGTTAACGACTTCCTGGCTTGTACTCCCGCTGGGCTCAGATCAGCATAGACTGATGCCTGAACCCGCCACCGTCATCTACCCGGCTTTTGAAGGCCCCTGCCTCGACATCTTTGGGCTCAAGCATTGGATTTTGACGGACGGCTCCGACAACGGGCAGGCCTACAGCGTGGTCGCCGCTCAATGCGAGCCGGGGCAGATGATCCCGCCGCACAGCCATCCCACCACCGACGAATTCTTTGTTATCTTGTCCGGGACCTACGAATTCTGGCTCGAAGGCCAATGGCAAAAGCTGGAAGGTCCGCAGTACATCCACTGTGAGAAAAGCGTCGTGCACGGCTTCCGTAATGTGGGCGAATCCACCGGGCGCCTGATCGCGACTTACACCCCAGCCGGCTTCGAGCAAATCCTCGTCGAGATGGACCAACTCAACCAGCAAGGCCGCTTCACGATGGAAGAAATCGAGAAACTCGGCGCCGCCTACCAAGTCATCAACGTTCCGCCCGAAGAGTGGAAATACTGGGCAGCGTGACGCTGCACCCATTTATAATTAGATACAGGGAGACCATCTCCACAACGCATTTCGCAAATGTGAAAAGCGTAGCGAAAACCAAAGTAGCGTGTCGCTGCCCTCTGCCAACTACTCGCCGAAGTGGATACCAATTTCCTTGGCGGTGCGGATGATCTGACCGTCCGGCGGGACCGTCTTGAGCTGGCCCACGGCTTCGGCAATGGTCACCGAGCCCACTTCGTAGTTCTGGTAGCTGACCATCTGGCCAAATTTGCCTTCGCGAATCAGATCCACCGCGGCCACACCAAAACGCGTGCCAAGCATGCGGTCGAGCGTCGTCGGGGCACCACCGCGCTGGAGGTGGCCTAACACCACGGCGCGTGATTCACGATCTGTCTTTTCCATGATGATTTCGGCCAGTTGCTCGCCAATGCCGCCGAGGCGATGTTCGGTGCCGCCCTTACCTTTGAGGGAAGCTTCCCCGCCCTGGGGCTTGGCGCCTTC
>CAWUJC010000706.1:0-1807 GCA_963922355.1 uncultured bacterium
GACTTCCTGACCGAAAAGGGTGAGGTGCCGATTCTGAAGCGCGTGCGTTATGACTCCGGCGAGGTGGATCTTCGTCCTGACCTGACCCGCCCGCCCTATGAGCAGCCCAAGCAGATTTCCTACTCCAAGAATGTTGAGCCGGAGACCGTCAAGCAGATGATGGACCTCCCGCAGGATGAGCCGAAGGACCTGGATGCCGGCGATGACAAAAATCTGAGCATGGATGCTTCCTCCTCTTCGACCACCGCTTCCACGAGCACCAGCAGCAGCTCGGAAAGTGATTCGGGCTATGTGCCGAATTTCCGCGCCACGGACTCCATGAGTGGATCCAATTCGATCAACCCGCGTCCCGTCAGCAGTTCCACGGTTGACAGCTCCTCCACCGAGGCGAATAATTCTGGTGCGGGTGACAGCGAATCCACCCTGCCGTGAGTTATGATCGATGTTTTTCTCGTCCATGATGACGTTGAACGGGCGGCTGTTATCCGGGCCGCGGTGGAAGCCGACCCGGAGCTAAACCTCGTCAGCGAAACGCAGACGGGGCGTGAAGCCTCCTTTGCCCTGGCTACCATTCAGCAGGGCCACCCGCGCATGTGCGTGGTTCGCCTAAATTTGGGCGATATGAATGGCTTTGATTTCATTAATCAAGTCCGCCAGCGCAGCCCGGATGTCTACCTCGTCCCGGCTTTGGAAGGGAACGAGGGTGGCCAAGTGTGGCAGAACCTCCTCCAGATGGAGTTGCGGGATGTCATCATGGGGCCGGTACCGCAGCCCGAGGTCAGCAAAGTTCTCACCTCAGCCGCCGGCCGCACCCAGGCGCACTACGACGCCAATAAGCCTTCCAGCGCCGTCGAAGGGGATTGCTTCGTCATTTCCGTCATCTCCGGCCGTGAGGGGTTGGGCAAATCTACCATCGCCACCAATCTGGCGTCCGGCATCGCCCGCCATTCCGACAGCACTTCATTGCTCGACTTTAGCCTCAACGCTGGCGATTTCGCCGTGATGCTCGATGACGTCCCGCGGCACAACATCATGGATGCCGTGGAAGCCGGTGGCGGCCTGGATTCCGAACTGCTCCAGAACCTCTTGGCGGTTCATCCCCGGCTTGGCTTCCGCTACTTGGCCTGCCCGAATCAGGACTTTGATGCCTCCGCTTTCGATTACAACGTGGCCACCGCCATCGTCCAGCACATGCGTAGCTTGTCACAGTATGTGGTGGTCGACACCGGCTCGCCGATGAGCGGCCCGACGATTGCCGCCGCGGACAACAGCGATCTGATCTTCTTTGTCACCACCCGAGACGTGGTTCGCCTCCTGGCGGCCCAGCGCTTCCTCAAGTTCCTGCAAAGTGAGCGCGGGATTCCTAACACCAAGCTCAAGGTTTTGGTGAACGAGGCGGAGATTGGCTCCGAAATTTCTGAAGAAGAAATTGAGTCGCTCTTGGAGCACCAAGTCACCGCCTACCTGCCTTCCAATCCGGAACCGGTCACGCATTCGATTAACGCGGGTTCGCCTGTGGTCATTGCCGAAGGGCACCAGCCGATCTCGGTTGTCATCAACAAACTTTCCGAATTGGCTTACCATCGCTGGCAAGAACAGCCCGCGCAACCAGAACCCGAAAAGAAGGGCTCCCAGGGCCTCTTCGGCGCAAAAATTTCGCAAAAGCTCAGCTTTGGCTAGTTCCCTCTGGGTGAACCGGTCGGCTGGCTTAATTCCTGCATCCCTCCGCATACAGACCTATGGCTAACATCCCTCCGCCCCCTCCCAGCTTTAACCGGCAGCCCGGCGGTATTCCGCCTCGGCCTGG
>CAWUJC010000707.1:0-1806 GCA_963922355.1 uncultured bacterium
GGGCGGGGTGAGCGTGGGTGGGCGGCCGACGTCGTCCCACTGGCGATGCTCCACCTTGACTCCCTCGGTGGCGTCGGGCGAAAGGGTGAAGTGGAGATAAGGCTGGCGCCCTGGCTCGACTAAAGCCTGTTGGACCAAGCGGGTGACAAAAGCCAGGCCGAGGATGGCGACCATGGGCAGGCCAATGGCGAGCAACAGCTTGTGGAGGCGGAGCTGGAGTTTGCCGAAGTAAGAGAGCGTCACCAAAATACTGAGGAAGCCGAAGCCCATCACCGAGGTCAGCAGCATGCCGTAACGGACGATGACCAGTAGCTCGACGAACAGGGCGGGGGAGGCCGCAGGCAGGCCCAGCCATTGGCTGAGGAAAGCGACGCTGTCCACGGTGGCGGTAGGGGAACCCACGGCGGAAAGGAGCGTCATCAACGGCAGGAGGATGAGGTTGCCCAAGCTCTCCGGCTTCTGGAAAAAGTAGAAGGCGAAGAGAATGAAAAACATGACGAAGAAGTTGCCCAGTTGGCCGATGACGTAAGTGATCGACAGGTTGGTGCTGATCACGTCGTCGGATTCCTCTTTATTGATCTTGAGCTGCGCGCTGACCTTGCGAGTGGCCTCCGCGACGTAGGGCAAGGCAGAGACGGAGAGGGTGGTGGCGAGTGAAACGACGAGCGCGTTGCGCAGGTCGCTCAGGATGTCGCGGTAGCGCAACGGGGCCAGCGCAGTCATCACGGCGGGTAGCATCCAGAAGGCGAGGATGACGGCGACGCCAAAGAGCAACACGAGATAGAAGAGGAGATGCTCGAGATCGACCAGCGCGGTGGTGCCCGCCGTGTCAGCCACCAGGGCGAAGACGGCAAAGGGCACAAGCTTTACCACCCACTTCCAGAACTGGAGGCTCATTCGGCGGATGGCGTCCAGGATGCTGAGGAGAGGCGCTTTGTCTTCCACCCGCTCCAGGGCAATGCCGTACATGACGCAAAAGACGATGACGGCCGGGACGTAGTTCTGCGCGATGGCGCCGATGATGTCTTGCGGGATGATGAGGTTGAAGACTTTCTCGATGTCGACGCCGGTTCCATCCGCCTGGGCCACGGGCGAGTTCGCCGGGGGGATGCCGAGGGCGATGAGGAGGAGGGAGGCGAAGGTCAGTCCCCAGGCGAGGAGGTAAATCCACCACCCGTGCTTGAACAGATTGAAGGCTTGCTCCGGCCGCAGGCTACCCAAGCCATGCAGGAGCGACGCGATGACGTACGGGTAAACCGCCGCTTGGAGAAACATGACGTAGGCCGCACCAAAGGGGTGGAAGACTTCGCAGTAGTCGCCAAAGACCAACCCGGCCACGATGCCCAGCCCCGCCGGAATGAAGACCGACCACAAATCCTTCACGCCACGACGCTAGCGCGGGGAAGGCGACGCGTCACGCTTTGGGTTTGTCGTTTGTCGGCCATGTAACATATTGCCATGGCGCCGCGCCTGCCTTGCCTTGTTCCCTGGAGATGTTATTTCATGTCTATGCATTCGAAGCCTTTTCTTGGCGCTGGTGTGATGTGGCTCTGCTTGCTGGGGCTGGTCCAGGCCCAGATCATCTACACCGACTATGGAAACACGCCACGGGAGGCTCGGGTGGGAACAGGCTTTACGAATGGGGGCTTGGTGGACTCGTTGCCGCTTCCCGGGACCTCTGCCCTGGATGTGGGAATTCCTGCGTCGACCAGCAGCAGTAACCTCATCCAGCTCAGTAGTGGGCCCGGTTCGCTGTTGACCTATCCCGTCTTTAATCAGGGCGATCTCTTTTTCCTCACCTCGCTC
>CAWUJC010000708.1:0-1798 GCA_963922355.1 uncultured bacterium
CCGGGCTTCCGAAGCCGAAAAATCTCCCCCCCAGCTGGAAGTGGTTGGCCGTGGGGGCATCGCGGAAGAAGACGCGACCGGGCAAGAGTTTGAACGCCTGGAGGAACTGCAAGCCGTCTTAGGGCCCGAAGAAATAAGCTCTCTGATGGCGCTTTACTTTGAAGACACTCGCGACTTGCTCCAAAAACTCCAGGAAGCGGTCGAGGCTGATGATATGGAACAAATCGGACAGCGCGCTCACCGCATCAAAGGCGCCTCAGCCAATGTGGGCGCTGAGCCGGTGAGAGAGCTCGCCGAGGCCATGGAAGCACAGGCCAAATCAGGACAAGTCGATGGTCTAGCGCAACAAGCAGAGGTCCTCCTCCAGCAATTCGAGGCTTGGAGCCGAGCTGCCCAAGAGCGCCTAGACTCCAGCAGACCTTAGGTGAACCGGCTAGGCGTGGATCGCGCGTTTCTCCACCGCCAAGGCCGCCTCTTTGATCGATTCGGCCGTCGTCGGATGGGCGTGAACCGTTCGTGCCAGGTCTTCCGAGCTGCCACCAAACTCCATCAACAAGACAGCTTCCGCAATGAGATCCGACGCCGTCGCGGCAATCATCTGCAAGCCGAGCACGCGATCCGTCTCCGCATCGGCAATCACCTTCACAAAACCATCCGTGGCATCATTGGCAATGGCGCGTCCGTTCGCCGCCATCGGAAACTTACCCACCTTGATTTTTCGCTTCTGCTCTTTGGCAGCATCTTCGCCCATGCCAACCGAAGCTACTTCCGGCGACGTGTAAATCACGCCGGGAATCACCTCTGGGTTCACATGACCTGGCTTACCGGCCAAAATTTCCGCCACGGCAACGCCCTCTTCTTCTGCCTTGTGGGCCAGCATCGGGCCGTCAATGACGTCTCCAATCGCGTAGACGTTGGGCAAACTGGTTTGCCACTTCTCATTCACGGCGATACGACCGCGATCCGTCAGCTTAATCCCCGCTGCTTCGGCCCCTAAACCCTCCGTATTGGGCTTCCGGCCAACCGCAACCAACACAACGTCGGCTTCCAGATCAAGCTCCTTGCCGTCCTGTGACGCTTTGAGCTTCACCCCCTTCTTCCCAACATCGGCGGACTCCACCTTGGTTTTCGTGTGAATGGTCAGCCCCTGCTTCTCCAGAATTTTTTGGGTCTGTTTAGCCACATCGGCATCAAAACTTCCGCCTATCTGCGGCAGGAACTCCACAACGGTGACCTCGCTGCCCAAACGGCTCCAGACAGAAGCCAACTCCAGTCCAATCGCGCCACCACCAATCACCACCAGCTTCTTCGGCACTTCGGGCAAGGCAATGGCCTGGTCGCTGATTACGACCTTCTTGCCGTCACACTTGAGGAACGGCAACTCAATGGCCGCCGAGCCCGTCGCCAGAATGATGTTCTCTGCCTCAACGGTCAGTGCTTCGCCGCCACCTTCTCCCGGCGCAACTTCAATGGTATGGTCATCTTTCAGCGTGGCCCAGCCGTTGATGACCTCGATCTTGTTCTTCTTCATCAGCATGGTCAGGCCACCGGCCAGCTGATTTACCACGGCGTCCTTGCGCGCCATCATTTTTCCAAGATCGATCGTCAAGTCCTGGGCGATGATGCCGTGCTCGGCAAAGCGTTCTTTGGCAAAGTGATAATGCTCGGTCGAAGCGAGCAACGCCTTGCTGGGGATGCAGCCCACGTTCATGCAGGTGCCGCCTAGATTCTTGCGCCCCTCGATGATCGCGACCTTGAATCCGAGCTGAGCTGCCCGGATTGCGCCGACATAGCCGCC
>CAWUJC010000709.1:0-1796 GCA_963922355.1 uncultured bacterium
CGTGGACAAGCCCCGCAATTTGGCCAAAAGCGTGACGGTGGAGTAGGCGTTCGCAGACCAGCGTTGCCGACCGCCCACAGACTTGGGCATGATGGCTCGGATGCACCGTTCTTTTCTTCTGGTCTTGGTCCTCCTGATGGGAGACCTTTGCCGCCTGAGCGCCGCGCCGCTGGAAGTGGCGAAGGGCGTGACGCTGGAGGTCGAGGAACGGAGCGAGCCGCGGCCCCTACGTCTGCATTGGTTGGAAGCCGATCTCAAGACCCCGGGCGTCTCCTTTGAAGTGAGCGGCTCCAACGGCGAGAAACCCGGCGAAGCCAGCGCCGCGCTTCCCACCCAAGTGGCCCTTGACCACGGCTGGGCCGCCGTAATGAACGGCGATGCCTTTACTAACTTGAGCGGTGATCAGCCCCTCTTCTACACCAGCGGTTTGCCGGTCAACGTGAT
This sequence comes from uncultured bacterium, assembly GCA_963922355.1. Lineage (GTDB taxonomy): Bacteria > Verrucomicrobiota > Verrucomicrobiia > Methylacidiphilales > UBA1321 > CAWUJC01. Next base: position 445 of record CAWUJC010000709.1, read on the forward strand.
GGGCCTGGCGGTCAGCGACGGCGAAACCTACAGCCAACCCAGCAAGCATTACAGCTACTTCTACCAAACCAAAGGCGGTCGATTTGGCGTTGGCATTGGCCAGCCGCCGCGGGACCTAAAAAACGCGATCGCCGGTTTTGGCCGCATCATCGAGAAAGGGCGCATCCGTTCCGGCAAAGGCGGCAACAAGCATCCACGCTCGGCCATTGGCTACGACGCCAAACGCCAACGACTCATCTTTCTCGTCGTTGATGGCCGTCAGCCCGGAGTGAGCGAAGGTGTCACCCGGCACGAACTGGCGGAGCTCATGCGTAAGCGAGGTGCCACCGAAGCGCTCAACCTCGACGGCGGTGGCTCCTCGCAACTCGCCATCGTCCAAAACGGCAAACCCCGCATCGTCAACCGCCCGGTGGGCCTCTTCAACCAACCCGGCACCTCCCGCCCGGTGGGCAACTGCGTGGGCATTAAAGCGCCGCCGCTGGAGTAACAGCCCTCGACGCGAGGGGATTCCCGCTTGCCTTCGTGCCCCCGCGCGTTAGCTCTGGAAGACCATGAGTAAAGTCCTCGTCACGGGTTGTTGCGGCTTTGTCGGCTCGGTTTTGGTCAAGGAACTCCTGGCCCTGCAGCCAGACCTCCAGATCATCGGCCTGGATAACCTCAGCCGCCAGGGTAGCGAGATCAACCGCGACCCGCTGGTTGAACTCGGCATGACGTTTATCCACGGCGATGTCCGTTCCACCAGTGATCTGGAAGCCGTTGGCCCGGTGGACTGGGTGATCGACGCCTCCGCCAACCCCAGCGTCCTGGCCGGGGTCAACGGTGGCTCCCGCCAACTGATGGAGACCAATCTCTACAGCACCGTCAATTTGCTGGAGCACTGTCGTGAGCACAACGCCGGCTTCACCCTTCTGAGCACCAGCCGCGTTTACGGCATCAAGCCTCTGGCTGCCCTTGAGGTCGAGCAGCGTGATGGTGCCTTTACTCCGGTGGAAGCGCAAACCTTCCCAGAGGGGCTCTCTCCTTCCGGCATCGCCGAGAGCTTTTCCACCGCCGCTCCGATCTCGCTCTACGGCGTCAGCAAGCTGGCCAGCGAGCAACTCGCGCTGGAGTACGGCGAAACCTTCGGCCTTCCCGTCTGGATCAACCGCTGCGGCGTGCTGGCTGGCGCCGGGCAGTTTGGCAAGCCGGACCAAGGCATCTTCTCCTTCTGGCTCAACTGCCACCTGCGCCAACGCCCAATGAAGTACATCGGCTTCGAAGGCACCGGCGCTCAAGTGCGCGATGCCTTCCACCCGCGCGATCTGGCCCCGCTCCTCCTCAAGCAGATGGCCACCGGTCGCGGTGAGGCCGAC
>CAWUJC010000710.1:0-1792 GCA_963922355.1 uncultured bacterium
GGGCCGTCGGCAATCACCACGCCCGCGGCGTGCACGCCGGCTTGGCGGCTGAGGCCTTCCAGCGTCTTGGCGTAGTCGAGCACCTCGCGGGTTTGCTCTTCTTCATCGTAGGCTTGTTGGAATTCCGGGTTCTCCTTCAACGCGCGTTCCAGCGTCATCTTCGGGTCGAAGGGAATCATTTTGGCTAGACGATCGGCCTCGCCGTAGGACATGCCCATCACGCGGGCGACGTCGCGGACGGCCATCTTCGCGCCCAGGGTGCCGAAGGTGATGATCTGCGCCACGCTTTCTTCGCCGTACTTTTGGCGGACGTACTCGATCACCTCCGGACGGCGGTTGTAGCAGAAGTCGATATCAATATCCGGCGGGCTAATACGCTCAGGATTGAGGAAGCGCTCGAAGTAGAGGCCGTAGGGCAGGGGGTCGAGGTCCGTGATCTCCAGGCAGTAGGCCACCATCGAGCCGGCGGCGGAACCACGGCCGAGGCCGACCGGGATGTCCTGCTGTTTTGCATAGCGAATGAAGTCCCAAGTGATGAGGAAGTAGTCGACGAAACCGGTGCCGATCATGACGTCCATCTCCAGCTTCAGACGATCCTGGATTTCTTCGGTCTCGGCCTTGTCACCGTAGCGGAAGCGGGCGCCTTCCTGACACAGTTCGGTAAAGTACTCGATGTTGGTCTTGCCCTTGGGGAGGTCAAACTTGGGGAACTTGTTCACGCCCAGCTCGATCTCCAGGTTGCATTTCTCCATGATCTCCATGGTATTGGCCAGGGCTTCGGGCGTGTCGGCAAAGAGTTCAGCCATTTGCTCGGCGCTCTTGAAGTAGAACTCCGGGCTGGGGTAGCGCATCCGGTTCGGATCGTTAATCTGGGCGCTGGTCTGGATGCAGAGGAGGACATCGTGAGCGGCGGCGTGCTCGCTTTTGACGTAATGCACGTCATTGGTGCAAATCAGCTTCAGGCCCATCTCCTTGGCTAGCTTCTTCAGCTCGACGTTGACTCGTTTCTGCGCCTCCAGGCCATGGTCGGCCATCTCGAGGTAAAAGTCCTCCGGGCCGAAGATGTCGACAAAGCTCTGGATGGTTTCGCGGGTCAGAGCGTCGTCCCCGGCGGAAATGGCGCGGGCTACCTCGCCCTGCAGGCAGGCGCTGGTGCAGATCAGGCCCTCGCGGTGCTCGCGGAGTAACTCCTTGCTGACGCGGGGTTTGTAGTAATGGCCGTGCAGGTGCGCCTCGCTCACCAGCTTCATCAAGTTTTCGTAGCCGGTGCGGTCTTTGCACAACAGCAGAAGGTGAGTGGAATGCGGCTGGCCGGTTTTGGTCTTTTTTTCCCGGTGATCACCCGGGGCGAGATAGACCTCGCAGCCGATGATGGGTTTGATGTCTGCCGCCTGGCAATTTTTAAAGAACTCAATGGCGCCGAAGAGGTTACCGTGATCCGTCAGGGCGACGGCAGGCATGCCGGCTTCCTTGGCCGCTTTGGCCAAGTCCTTCGTTCGGCAGGCGCCATCTAACAGGCTATATTCACTGTGGACGTGGAGATGAACAAATTCCGGCGCGGCCATGGTAAGGGTTGATAGTAAGAAATGCAGACGAAGTCGTCAGCCCTTTTTGTCGCTTTCCCGGCCTAGCTTGCGGTAGATTACTGACTACGAGCATGATCGAATTTTTCTTACAGCCGAGGCTGGCAGAAGCCGCCAGCTATCTGCCCACAGCTTGGCCCCTGTGGCTGAGCCTCCTGGTGGCGGCGGGGCTGGCGGTCGTGGTGGCGACGGTCTTTTGGTACATCTGG
>CAWUJC010000711.1:0-1790 GCA_963922355.1 uncultured bacterium
ACCACCGGGCGAAGTGCCCGGCCATCGCGCCGGCGAGAAAGACGCTCGGGCCCTCCCGGCCGAGGCTCGTCCCGCCGCCCACGCTAAGAGTAGCCGCGACAAATTTGACCCAGGTCTCCTTCCAACTGACGTAGCCAAAGCGTTCCCAGTAGGCCAACTTCAGTTGCGGAATGCCGCTGCCCGCCGCGTCGGGGGCGTAGACCGTGAGCAGGAAACCCACAATGGCCGAGGTGATCCCGATGCTGAGGAAGCTGTAGAGCGCAAACTTCCAGAGCGGCAGTTCGGCGAAGTGGTGGATGGTGTGCTCGAAGAGAAACTCCATGCACAGGGCCATGGCAATGGCTGCTCCGGCACCGACCAAGCCGTAGCAAATGGTCTTGATCGTATAGCGCGGTTGCCGGCCGAGCGCTTGAAACGCCTTGGTCAGCTTGGGCAGAAAAACGGGGGTGCGCCGGGACATCGGGGATTCACAACATGCCGGGGAGGGGCACGCGACACAAGCTCACAGTCATCTCCATTGCAATGCTTGCTTGGCAAGTTCGCCCGACGTGCTAACACCAACGGGTGGACAACCTCCTTCAGGTCATCATCCTCGGCATCATCGAGGGCATCACCGAATTCCTCCCGATCTCGTCGACCGGGCACTTGCTCATTGCCCAGCAGTTCGAGTGGTTCGAGCGGCGCTCTGACGCGTTCAACATCGTCATTCAGCTCGGAGCCATTTCGGCGGTGGTAGTGATTTACTGGCCCACACTCCTTGATCTGGCCAAGAACTGGCGCGAGCCGAAGCAGCGAGACATGATCCTCAAGCTCTTCGTTGCCTTCGTCGTGACCTGCGTGCTGGGGCTGATCGCGAAGCTTGGGGGCCTGGAGTTGCCGACCGAGATTGCCCCGATTGCTTGGGCCTTGATTATCGGGGCCTTTGTCATCTTCCTGGCCGAGTGGCGGCTGAAGGGGAAGCGTGGTGAGGACGAGATCAGTTGGTCCGTCGCCATTGCGCTTGGCTTTGCGCAGATGGTGGCCGCGATTTTCCCAGGCACCAGCCGTAGCGGCGCGACGATTTTTTGCGCGATGCTCATGGGCGTCTCGCGCGTGAAGGCGACGGAGTTCTCCTTCCTCATCGGTATTCCCACTATGTTTGCGGCAGGTTTTCTGGAAACGGCCTTGCTGATTAAAGATGGCGACTGGCCGGAAGGCGAGTTCCTCGACATCACCATCGGCTTCATTGTTTCAGCCGTCGTCGCCTTTGTGGTGGTGAAGTGGCTACTGCATTACGTGCAGAGCAACAGCTTTGTACCCTTTGCCTGGTACCGCCTGGCCCTCGGGATTGTCCTCTTCGCCATCTTTGGCGGCTTCTACGGGAGCGACTCCCCGGAAGTGATGCCGGATGAGGAAGCACCGGCAGCAATCGTCGAGCAGGTGGACTCCCCGGAGCTGGCCTCGAACTAAGCTTGCTTCCTTGGGCAGGATTCGCATCATGTGCGGTCCACCATGTACCAACTGCTGAAAAAAGATGAGGCCAGTGGCGCGCGCCGAGGGGTGCTCTCGACCCCACACGGCCAGATTCAGACCCCGGAGTACATGCCGGTGGGTACGGCCGCGAGCGTCAAGGCCGTCACCCAGCGTGATCTGCACGAGATCAATACCCAGATCATCCTGGGCAACACCTACCATTTGTTCCTCCGTCCGGGCATGGACGTGATGAAGCAGATGGGCGGTCTGCACCAGTTCATGGACTGGCACAAACCCATTCTCACGGATTCCGGCGGCTTCCAGGTCTACAGCCTGGC
>CAWUJC010000712.1:0-1778 GCA_963922355.1 uncultured bacterium
CCTTAAGGGTGGAGGCAATGCCCAACTCCTGAGCACCTGGGAGATTGCTGACCACCACTGGAGTCAGCCCGGGTTGGGTTTTGCACAGCTCCTCAAGAGCTGCCCAATCCCTGATCTCCTGGACCAAGAGGATGTCCGGCTTGAGTTTCGTCAGCTCAGCAGCGACCAACTTGGCATGCTCAGCCTTTTCTTGGTCAGAGGCTCCCGGTTTTCCACCCGGATACCATTGGAGATTCCAACTTACGATGCGGACAGGTTCCTGTCCTTGCATTGAAAGTGGAAACGGCCCCGCTAGGAGGAGGGCTGTGATCAGGGCATGAGTAAGTTTCCAATTCATCAGGATGCTGGATAGCCTTGATCTGGAAAGCCAGGGATATGAGTCAGGTAGACGACTTGCTCAGGTGGGGGGCGAGAAAACGGGATGGGGTCTTCGCGGCAGTAACCGTGAGAATATCACGGGCACGGGTACAACTTACGTAGAGAAGGTTGCGCTCCCGAACGAGTTCCTCGTCCCGGAGAAGGGGATCATCCTGGTCTTCGTAGGCGGCTGCTAGAGGAACGATGCCGTCGCTGACATCGGTGACGAAGACGATCCGAAATTCGAGCCCCTTGCCGCCGTGCATGTTGCAGAGATTAACGGCTCCATCGACGACGCCTTGTCCTTGCTTGATCCAGGTTAGGTCAATGCCCTGTGCGTTGAGGGCACCGTAGTAGCCCTTTAGTTGCTGTTGGGTTCGAGCAATGATGGCGATAGTTTCGGGGGCCTCGCCGTTTGTGAGGTGCTTGGCGATTTTCTCGGCAACGAAGTCGATTTGATCCTTACGCCTTGGGAAAACTCGGAGCGTGGGTTCCTTGCCCTGGATGATACTGACGACATTTCGCCTGCTTTCTTTGTCTCCATCGAGGTCATCGCTGGAGTTGACCTGGAGTTTGTCGGCAAACCGACGAATTTCGGAGGTTGTGCGGTAGTTGATCTTTAGATTGAAGGAGCGGCCGCGGACGTTGATGCCAAGCGCTTGGAGGGAAATGGCACGGGCGTAGATGCGTTGGCCGCCATCACCCATAAGAGAAAGGCTCTCGGGTGCCAGAGAATGGAGGAATCGAAGTTCGCAAACCCCCAAATCCTGCACCTCATCAATCACGACGGCGTCATAGTTTGACTGGGCGCGACCCGATTGAATTAGTTGATGGGCGCGGTGTGCCAGGAAGGGCCAGGTAAAGGCCCGATTGGCAGCAATTTTCCGCATGATAGGGGCAATGACTGCCCACACCTTTTCGCGTGCGTCACTTTGGAGGGGACGTCCCATACCGGCACGGGTGGCTTGGGCGTATTGTTCCCAAGTGGTCAAGCCCTGGGCTTCGATGACGTTGATCCATTCTGAGAGCACATTTTCGGCGGTGAGAGGGCAATCCTTGAGGGACTTGGACTTTTCGATTTCCTTGAGGAGGTCGGGACGGCTAAGCACGTGGGGCTTACTCCCGGCACCTCGCATGATGGAATGGGCCTCAGAATGAACCGTGGAAACAGAGATGCGATTAAGCACCTCGGGTTCATCTTTGCAGAGAAGCCGTAGGCAGCGCTTGAGGTTGGCACAGAGGACTTTGACGTAGGTGCAAAGCAAGACTCGTTGTCCGGATTTAGCCAGGTGGTAGGCACGATGCAGGGCGGCCACGGTTTTGCCGGTGCCAGCGGTTCCAGTAACCTTGATTGGGCCATTAAAGTTACCGTAGGCCACCCGATTTTGGGAGGGATGAGTATAACTGGTAATCTCGGTTAT
>CAWUJC010000713.1:0-1777 GCA_963922355.1 uncultured bacterium
GCAAAATCGCGAAGAGTCAGAAATATCAGATTCTGACAGAAATCAAGCGCAGTCAGGGACTCTCCGTTTCCGAGCTCTGCGATCGCATCAATCTTTCCTACATGGGGGTGAAGCAACACTGCGTGGCTCTGGAAAAAGACGGCTATCTGGACACTTGGCGCCGCCCCAAGGGGATGGGCCGTCCGGAGAAGGCTTACCGCCTCACCTCCCAGGCCCAGGAATTCTTTCCCACCGAATACACAAATTTCACCCTGGAAATTTTACAGACCATCACCCAGGTCTACGGTCCAGTTGCCCCGGAGAAGATCCTTTACCAGATTTACCAAAACACGACGGAAGATCTGCTGAAGAAGATTTCCGACCTCAAGCTGGAAGATAAAGCCCGTTCCCTCGCCAAATTCCGCGATGAAGATGGCTACATGAGCGAGTACTACTACGATCAGGAGCTGAAAGAGCACCAGATCATCGAGTACAACTCCCCGGTTTTGGCCATTGGCGACAGCTATAAGATTATTGATCAGCTGGAAACCCAGCTCTTTGAGTCTGTTCTCGGCTGTAAGGTGAAGCGCGAAGTTGAGCGCGTCTCGGGCCTCTACAAGGCCGTCTTCCACCTGGAAGAAGAGTAAGACGAGCATTCCCTTTCCGAGGCGAATCCATTAGGATGCCGCGAATCGCATGTTATTCCGGTTGATTCGCCTGTTGTTTTTTGTGTTCCTCGTGGTGGTGGTGATCGGTTTCGCCACCCGGAATTACTGGCTCAAGTGGGGCCTGCCCTATTACATCCACCATCAAAGTGGTCTGAACCTGGCGGCGGAGTCGGTGGACTTCTCCCAGTTCTATCCGCCCAAGCTGGTGGCCTATGAAGTTGACGTGCGCAATCCGTCGGATTTTCCCGTCGAGGATGCGCTCCAGATTGGCAAAGCTGTCATCGAATGGCCGAGTGAGACTTGGAGCAACCAAGATTGGTCAGCAGACAAAGTGACGCTGGAGATTGACCGCCTCACCCTCGTTCGCAAGCGGGACGGCAGCATCAACCTGAAGGAGCTGCCCGTGCTTCAACCGGCTAAGTTCGACAACGCTGCGGTCAAGCCGCTCATCGGCGAACTGGAACTGAGTCTCGATGAGGTCGTGATTATCGACCAAGCCGGCCAGAATCCAGGCCTCCCCCTCCGTTACCGGGTTGATGTTCAGGGCAGCCGCCACAGCCAAGTGCGTGACCGAGGTGCGCTGGAAGCGATCATCCTGGAAGAGGCAGTTAAGCGCCTCCCCCGGGAACAGTTACCGCCCAATCTCCTGCCCGACGTGCGCAGCGAGCATCTGCGCATTATCGATTGGTGATTGAAGGCCCAGGAGCTATTCGTTGGGCTCTAAGAACGCAATCCGCGGGATTAGCTTGCCGTCGCGGCTGACGTACTGGATATAGCTCACGTGCACCGCCTGAGCGGGAGGAATTTGCCCAACGGCCTTGGTGAAGTCTTGGGGACTGGTGATCGGAATCACTTGATCCGGCCCGGTGCGGATTTCGGTGATGATGTCGCCCTCGGTTGGGAAACTCGGAGCGATCCAATCGTCCGGTGCCTCTTCCACCACGACGCCGGTTTGCTCGGGCTCGAGCTTGTATTGTTCGCGAATTTTATCGTCGATCGCCTTCACTTTGACACCGGCGAAGACGTTCTCGGTCGGAGCCGCCTTAGCCTTGTCGTCAGCATTGAGATCGATCGTCTTCTCATCGTCGGCGTTGTCGTCATCTTCGCTCCTGTTCTCGCTGTTTGCGAGG
>CAWUJC010000714.1:0-1774 GCA_963922355.1 uncultured bacterium
AAACTAAAAAAATAATCTAACATTAGAAACGATCCAAAAGACATCGCTGGAAGTTCTCGAAACCAACCGCAACCCAACGAAAACCCGGCCAGCAAAACCCCAGCCAACCAACCACCAGAAACCATCACTCAGCCCCTTGAACGGTTGATGACCAAACTGGTCCGGATTGTGTTTGCGCTCGAGCAGCCAGATGAGAAGCCCGGTAACCAAAAGGACCGCGCTGAGGGCTAGCAGCGCCTTGAGAAAATTCCAGGTGAAAACACGGCTAAATAAATCGCCCCACAGGTCCGTCCGGTTGGCCAGCGTGGTGGCAATTCCCAGGCCTGAGCCGTAATAGGTGTGGGTGAGGTCCATGGTGCGGGCCCGCTCCAGGTTGATCGTCAGCGCCGTCGCTGCCACGTCGACCTGTTTGTTTTGCACGGCCGCGATCAACTCGCCCAAGTCCATGGGCTTGTAGCTATACTTTGCGTTGATTTTTTTAGCGATGGCCTCCCAGAGATCGATGGTGACGCCGGTCCACTCGCCATTGGCGTCGCGAAAGGCAAAGGGCGGGGTCTCGCAGACGCCCACGATCAAGGGTTGGTTCAGGTGCAGCGGATAAGGCAGGACCGAGGCAATTTTCTTCCCTTGGTCTTTTTCTTGGGCTGCAGGAGTGGTCTCGGCGGGCAAACTCAGTGCCGTGCAGAGAACCAGAAAGCCCAGCAAGCCCATCTGGCACCATGAATTCGGGCATGAGAGCCAGCCAGCACGTAATTGATGCACCTGTCCGTTCATGCGTGCAGCCTATGCCGCCCGAGTGTGTGGTCCCAGACTTTTCGGGCCTTGGTTGCTGCCTAACGTTTGGAATTCATCCGCTCAGCCATGGACTTATTGCCTTGGCTGGAGCCACCCGGTTTCTTGGTGGCCTGCTTCCGGGGTTGAGAACGGAAAACTTCTTCCAAGGTTTTCTCGCCCGGCGCGTAGCGCAAGCGGATGAGAAAAATTTTCGCCTCGGCGGAAATGGCCTGCGAGTAGTACTCCGTCGGGCCGACCTTGTTCACCTTCACCGGCAACCAGGGCTGATCCTTGGCCAGCCCGCGAAAGAGAGGTTTGCTGTCCGCCGTAAAGTAGAGGGCTTGGGCCTCGATCCGAAACTCCCGGCCACTTTGGTTGGTCAACATCACCCCGACGCGCATCAACCCCTGCTTGGTCTTGCCAATCAATGCTTTGTAGACGTGCAGCTCTCGGTTCAACCCGGCATTAAGGATGTGCACCACTTCTTTGTAATCGCCAAAGTAGTAGTTTTTTTCCACGTCATCCTCCGCACGGGAGGTGGACACCGCCGCCCCTGGCCCCAGCAGCACAAAGCAGAGACAAACCAGAAGGTAAACGGAACAGATCGGGGAGAGCCGTGGCACAACCATAGGAATCAAGTTACAGGATTTTAGAACTTTTTTATCTAGAGATGCAATAAAAGTGCCAGGTGCTACGTTGAGCTTACTTCAACGGCTTAGGACGACATCATCCGCCCTTGCCTTCCGAAAAAAAACACCTTGGATAGAAAAACTATGTCAGCGACTGAGTTCACCCCTCTGCACAAGCGCCTCTACGGCGACGTCACCCAAACCGTCGGCAACACGCCCCTGGTTAAGATCAACAAAATTTCCGCCGGACTGGACGCCACCATCGCGGTGAAGTGCGAATTCTTCAACCCGCTCGGCAGCGTGAAGGACCGCATCGGCCGCGCCATGATCGAAGCCGCCGAACGCGACGGCAAGATCGGCGACGGCACCAC
>CAWUJC010000715.1:0-1768 GCA_963922355.1 uncultured bacterium
CCTCGAAGACCGCCTCGCCTGGATCGTTGGCCCGCCACTCCTTGCGCCACGGCTCGCCCGGCGGCACTTCGACTTCGAGCACGTCCATGATTCCTCCGTTGCGGTATAGCTCGAGCTGCCCGCGCAGCGCTTCCTCGCCTTTCTGATTGTTCTCAATCATCGCCGCCAGTTGATACTCGCCCGGCGAACCCTGCGAACGTCGCGCCGAGAAAAGCGTGATGCCGGAATTCGGCGAGGTCTCCTCCACTTCCACCTGACCTACCTGACGCAGGTCCACGCCTTCCAGTTCCTCCTTCTCCGGCTCGGAGGCCCAGACGCCGTCGGTAATCAACTCGACCGCTGCCGACTCCCGCCCCTCGGCCAAATTTTTTGCCAACGCGAGCGCGGGTCGGATGTCCGTCGCTCCGGCTTGCGGGTGCAGCTGCTGCAAGGCCTGACGCAACTCACGACGGTTACTCGTCCAAGGCGTGAGGATGCTCGGCGGATCGCTCGCTACCACGATGGTCGCCTCGTCCACCGCACCAATGGAAGCCACCCGCCGTTCGGCCTGGCGCAACGCCTCAGCCCAGCGCTCCGACCCCGCCGCCGCTTGGGTCAGCCGTTCCTCCTGTGTCGGCAGCTCCTGCGTTTGTGTTGGTTCCCCCGCCGCTTCCGACGGTGTGCTCGCCGTCATGCTGACAGAGGGATCGACCACCAGGACTAACGCAGAGGCAGAGTCGGCCTGCCAATTGAGTAAGGGACGCGAGAGTGCAAAGATGATCAGCGCCAGCACCAGCAATTGGAGCAGGAGCGAGAACCAACGCCGCAGCTTCCGCCAGAGCGGCGTGCTGTGCACCGCCGGCTTCAGCTGATGCCAGAACAACACGGTGCTGACCGGCTTGAGCCGCAACTGCTGCTTGATCAAATATAGCGCAATGACCGGTAGCGCGAGCAGGCCCAGCCAAAAGAGAAACGGCGCAAGAAACGTCATGGCAGGTTAGCGCACGAAGCCGCCTTCGCGCAGGGTTTTGAGGAGCAGGTCGTTGATCTCGCCGTCGGTGGAAGCCTGAAGGATGGGGATTTGCTTGCCCTTGCAGTAGGTCAGCAGCTTGTCCTGGTAAGTGCGGAAGTTGGCGTCGAATTCGGCGGCGGCGGCCCGGTCGACAATGACCTTGCGGCGCTCGCCGTACTCTGTGTCCATGAACTCATACTCGCCGGGCTCACCGGGCTGCGACTCCGCCGGGTCGAGCAGTTGGAGCACGGCCAACTCATGCCGCGCGTAACGGAGACGGTCCAACGCGTTGAAGGCGTCGTCCAAATCCGCGCCAAAGCAATCGCTAACCAGCACAACCAGCCCGCGATGCGGCTTGGTGTTGAGCCAAGCGCGAACGGCGTCTTCCAGGCCGGTAGGCTCGTGGGTCGGCATGAGCTTGCGGAGGTAGGCGAGGAGCGGAAGAAAGCGATCGCGCCCGCGGGCCGGATGCCAGTGCGGCGCGTCCTTCTGCCCGAGCGGAAAAACGGCAGCACGGTCCAGATTGGCCAGGGCGAGGTAGGCCAGCCCAGCGGCGGCCTGTCGCGCGTAGTCGAATTTGCGGATGCCCTCACCCCAGTCCATCGAGGCGGTGGAATCGAGCAGCAGGTGGACGTAAAGGTCCTCTTCCTCGACGTAGAGTTTGAGCACGAGTTGCTTCCAACGGGCAAACGCGTTCCAGTCGATGTAGCGAAAGTCGTCGCCCGGGGTGAAGGGCCTGTACTCCGCGAATTCGACGGAAGACCCACGGGTCGAGCT
>CAWUJC010000716.1:0-1763 GCA_963922355.1 uncultured bacterium
CTCGTCAGGATGGGTGGCGGAGCGGAGAAAGCAAGGTTTAGAGCTAACAAAAGCCTGTGGTTGGAAGCTCTCTTTTTCCCGGGATGGCTATCTACGACGCCTGACGACTCCCGCTGGACGAACGGCTACGATGGTCCGTGACGGTCACCGCATGAGCCTGCTCTTAGACGGTCAACCTCTCCTGAGCTACGTCAGTACGGATCGCAATTCTGAACTTCCCCATCGAGTTAGCTTCTCGAATGGTGACCACTATGACTTCAACTTTACTCAACGCCCGCTTTTACGGCCTCTCGCGGGTGGAACGCACGTGGTCGATGCTCTCGCCACCACCGTCGGAAACATCCAAAAGAACGGAGATTCCTGGTACGAATTTAATTACGACTCCCCGAACTTGAAAGGGGGGCAATTCGAAGCCAGGACGCAGAACGCCTCCATGCCCCAACGCTTTATGTGGGTGCCAGCTACCGGGATGTTGCGAAAAGGCAACGGAGCGGAATACAGCATTACTCCCCGTACCTGCCGGTTCGTCTCGGCTGAAATCCGAGAAAAGAAACCAAACGGCGACCAAGCTTATTGGGCCTTTGATCGCATGCGCGGCACGGTAAAGAAACGTGTACTGAACGGTCCTCTCGTCACGGAACACTACTTCGTCCATGGCCCTGCCCAAGGGAAGCTCAGACAAGTGACGGAAAGCGGCTCCTCCGGCAGCCGAGAAATCATGTCTTACCGCTACGACCATGTCGGGCGTCTTATCCGCCAAGACAGCCAGGGTAAATCCATGCGCTACGTCTATGGCGACGGCGAACCGCGCCACGTCCGCGTCTATGAGAACGACAAGCTGGTCTGGACGCGTCACTACGACGCTGGCGGAAAACTGACGGCAATTGAATACCCGGAGTTTGGCCAAATCCAAGTGCAAACCCGCCCCGATGGCACGCTGGCCATCCTGCCTCCTGCCAAACTTCAAGCAACTCTGGAGCTTCCGCCTCAACTGGCGCGGACTCCAGCGCAAAACAACAACCCAAAACAAAAGGAAAACATCAAATGAAAAGGAATATCCTCCTCTTCACGGCTTCTGTCTTCTGCCTCCTACTGGCAGTCGGCGGATTCCAAGAACGGGCGTCGGCCTTTACGGAGACGCAGAAACGCCAAATGATCGGCTTTGCCTGCGAAGACTGCAAAGACGGCGGCAAATCCTGCGATATCTTCAACTTCAATGGTGGGCCTTGTTCGGCCTCTGAAGCTGGAGATACGATTACTTCTTGTCCTGGGACATCCGGCAAAACCTGTGGAGGCAGTAAAAATTCCTCCGAATGTAGTTCCGGTGACAATACCGCTTGCGCTGATGGCGTTGGATGGACCTGCACAGGTGTAGCACAACCCAATAGCGACGTCATTGTCTTCTCTTGGAAGAAAGGCTCCAGCGGTTACAACTGCGGTGAAAAGTCCCTATGTGACGCTAGCGGCCGAGTGGTCAATGACCCGGATTGTGCAGGAGATGAGCCAGAACCTCCCGGCGGAGAATAACCTTGCCTGAAACGCATCACCGGTGGGGGAAGGGTACCATTCCCTCTCCCCACCTTTTCCTGGGATAAGACGATGAGAACAACGTGGATGACCCTTAGTCTACTCGTCATTGCCTGCATATCTATTCGTGCAGAATCAGATTCAGATAGCGCGGCCTTGCTTGCCGCTTTAAAGAAAACCGTTCTCCCGGCCACTTGGCTAGACCTCCATTATACGGTCAAAACAGAGTTTGGCGA
>CAWUJC010000717.1:0-1756 GCA_963922355.1 uncultured bacterium
CATCAACGGTCTCGAAGTTCATGCTGTCCTCGGGCGCGAGGGCTTCGCTCTGCTTCACGGCAGCTTTCTTCACCGCGGTTTCGTCGTTGCCGTGGATGAGGTAGATGCCTTTGGACTTGCTTCCGGTCGATGCCATGGGAGATTGACCCTATGGAACACCTCTGGGCGCCGTGGCGCAATGCTTACGTGACGAAAAAAGAGCCCACCCCAGCCAACTTGTTTACCCAACTCGCCGCCAGCAACAACGACGCGGAGGACTTTATCCTTGCCCGGAGCAAAAGCTCCTTCGCCGTGCTAAACCGCTACCCCTACAACGCCGGACACGCCATGGTGGTGCCCTACCGCGAGGTGGCCGACCTGGATGATCTGGGTGATGAAGAAATCTTGGACCTCATGGGTTTGGTCAAGAAGATCAAGGGGGCCATGACGGCCACGATGCAGCCCCAGGGCTTTAATCTCGGCATCAATCTGGGCGAAGCCGCCGGAGCCGGTGTCGCCGCTCACCTCCACGTGCACATCGTTCCCCGCTGGGCCAACGACGCCAACTTCATGACCACGACCTCCGGTTGCCGCATCCATCCGAGCGACCTGCCCAAGGTCTACGAGTTGCTGAAGGAAAAGCTCTAACGGGAAGAATTAGCCGACCGCCTTCGGTTCCTCAACAATTTGCGAAAAACAATCTGGTTAATACAACCATTCTTGCAAAAAACCAGTTGCTGGGAAGAAAAGCTGGTCTAGCTTGCTCGAATACGTAGAACCCCGCAAATAGAACCCGCTAGAAGTAACGCTGTTATGTCCACTGCCCTTTCCTCCGCTTTGACTCCGACTAAGACCGTCAACCTCGCCACGGGCGAGCCGGAAGCCAAGCGGGAAGAGATTCGTTCTTACTTTCACGCCACCTTTGATGTGTACGAAAAACTCTTCGAGGTGATGGAGTCCGACGAGGCCTATTACCAGCGCGCCGACCCACTCCGCCACCCGCTGATCTTCTACTACGGGCACACCGCCGTCTTCTACGTTAATAAGCTCGTCCTGGGTAAAATCCTTAAGGAGCGCATCAACCCGGAGTTTGAGTCCACCTTCGCCGTTGGCGTTGACGAAATGAGCTGGGACGACCTCAACGATGCGCACTACAAGTGGCCGAGCGTGGCCGAGGTGCGGGTGTATCGCAACCAAGTCCGCGCCGCTGTGGACCAAGTCATTTCCGAGTCGCCCATGACGATGCCGATCGGTTGGGACAGCCCCTTCTGGATCGTGATGATGGGCATTGAACACGAGCGCATCCATCTGGAAACCAGCTCCGTCCTGATGCGCCAGTTGCCGCTGGACATGGTGAAGCCGCTCGAAGAGTGGCCGATCTGCAACACGGACAGCGAGGTACAGCAGAACGACCTGCTGCCAGTCCCGGGGGGCGAAGTCACCATCGGCAAGGACCATAGCCACGCGCTCTACGGCTGGGATAACGAGTACGGCACGCAGACCGAACAGGTCGCTGATTTTAAAGCCAGCAAGTTCCTGGTCAGCCACCGCGAATATTTTGAGTTCATGCAAGACGGTGGCTACGGCGACCAGAAGTATTGGACCGAAGAAGGCTGGGCCTGGGTCACTTACGAAAAAGCCGAAGCCCCTCGTTTCTGGATCAAGGATACCAGCGCGCCCGAAGGCTGGAAGCTGCGCACCATGGCCGAGGTGATCGACCTCCCCTGGAGCTGGCCGGTGGAAGTCAACTACCTGGAAGCTAAAGCCTTTTGCAATT
>CAWUJC010000718.1:0-1752 GCA_963922355.1 uncultured bacterium
TATCCCCAAACATGTTGCTTGAAACCTTCTTTAGCTTACCAGCGGCTGGCCCCCTGACGAACCATTCCGTAACTGTTCTCTTACCATCTAGGGTTTGGATAGTTTCTCTGCCAATAGCTCCTTGATAGTGCCTGGATTCTGATTGCCCTTGTGCATTAGTGCGGCGAATTTCAGCATGTTGCCAAGGACGGTCGATGGGTGGGGGAACCGTTGAATAGGTCCACTTGGTGTCTCTCAGTAGAGTACGTCGGACAGGATCCCACTGAAAGAATCGTTCCTGTTCACCGTTGGCGGTAATTTCCAGGGTGGGAGTCAGCTCATCATCCACCGTAAACTTGAAGTCTTTTTGCAACACTGGTTCCTTAGAATCGCTCTTGTTCCAAGTCGCACTAGATAATGCACTTACCATCGACCCGATAACTCTTTTCCCCTTAATCATCTGCACCAAAGGCCGTTGAGCGTGCAGAAGCTCAACTTGTTCATCACCGAAGTGTAAGGCCGTGGCCTGTCCACTCTTCGGATCGCGGTGTAGTTGAAGCAGCGTCACCCCATTCTCTCGGATAGCCGTCACTTGGTCACCCTGGCGTTCAAAGACGACCTTACTGCCGCCCTTCGTGGTCATGGCACTAATTTTACCGTTTCTCCATTCAATCGACCAGCCACAAGGTGCCCAGGCCTTGAACGAATTTGTCCCTTCCTGGGCTAACCAGCCACGGTTCCCTTGAAAAACCCCTGGCTGACCCTCTTTCGGACCAAAACCATAGTGGTAGCCATCAGGCATGACGACCTTGTAATTGCCATCTTCGTTTTTCACGACGTACGAGTCGGTCAGCATCAACATCCAGCCTTGCCCTAGGACCGGTGAACTCCATTCCCGGCCGGAATCAAAGTTGACCACCAAAGGTAACTCCGTGCCATCTGAGGTCTTAAGCCGGCCCCATTCCTGGCCGTGATAACTCAGGCGACCTTGTTCCTGAACCCCATCAAAGTGCTGCTTCGGCACCTGCCACGTTAAGCCGCAACCCAGGGAAGGCAACGTGAGTAAAAAGGACAAAAGCCCCCAAACAACCGTCAGTAATATGGGGGCTTTCATCATCATCTTTAAGTTTCTTAATTGGTTGATCCTATTCGCCAGGATCTCCGCTGCTTGAAGAACTAGAGCAGGAAGCATTGTTGAGCGGGACGAGTTTAGGTTTTTCGCCCTCGGCGATGGTTTGCTGCAGCTGAGTGGCATAAGTACCGACGACAACCACCCACAATCCGCAGACGGCCAATCCGATTAATTTAATTTTTTTCATCTTGTTTTTGGTTTTAGGTTCGATTTCTTGCGCGATAGATGTCACTTATCAAATTTCGGATAACACGCGCAAGACTTATTGTGTTACGCTAAGAGTCTTTGCTATTTTTGCGACACCACGTTTGCTGTATCTACCCTCACAAATCCAAGGATTGTCTTTATATGTGATCACGCAAGCTGTCACGAAAATGTAACTTTTAGATTTCTTAAATCACTAATAACCAGGGATATAGCATATCTATACGAAGACGTTTTCTTTTCTCTCTACTCGTCATCATATCGCGATTACAATCTTTATTAGTTGTTGCACGTTGTGTTTCATTTAAGTCTTGCCAAGTTCTTTTGATGCCTGCTAAGCGTAGTTTATGCAAGATTCTGCACCGACTTGGGAGCCCCAAGACGACCCACAAAAGGTGATTTCTCCCTTTGAACAGGCCCAGACTTCGCCCGTTCGT
>CAWUJC010000719.1:0-1746 GCA_963922355.1 uncultured bacterium
CATCTTCTACTTCGGCAACAACGGCGACCCGCGCGTCTTCCTCGGTTCAGCCGACTGGATGCCCCGCAATCTCCACCGCCGCGTGGAGGTGGTCTATCCGGTGGAAGACGAACGACTTCGCGCCCGCCTGACGGACTTCATCATCCCCACCTTCCTGGAGGACAACATGAAGGCCCGCCACCTTCAGCCTGATGGCTCTTACGTCCGCAGCCAACCTGCCAATGGGACCGAGCCGCATCAGGCCCAACTGACCTTCCGCGAAGCTGCTCGCAAAATGAATCAGCAACGTAAACTCCACGAGCAAGAGGCCCGCACCAGCCTTACCCCGATCCTCGCCCAAACCGAGGACAGCCAGCCGGATCGCGAAACAGAACTCTCTGCCGCCACCCGAGGCAAAGATGACTAGTATCGTAATTCTTTATCCTGTTTTAGACAGGATTTACAAGATTTCAGGATTGTTGGTAGCCTTCGTTGTCCTCAACGACGGGTGGAAGTAGATAAATCTAATATGAGTAATCTGTATTCCACCAAGATGGCACCAGAAAAAATATTGGTTGCAGGGATGAAGCTGACGCAGCATGCCTTGGTCTATATTCGTAATTTTACTTACGACGAAAACTGCGATCCTGGCTTAATCAACGAGCTTGCGGAGGCTGTGCATGAAATCCCTAACATGCTACTGAATTGGAACGACACACGAATGGAGGAGCTCATCCTCCACCTCAAAGGCATCGATAGAAAAAAGTATCCAAACGCGCCTAACTTGGAGCAACGGTTTAGGGATATTTTAAACTCCATAGAGGATTAACCACCCACCGGCCACTTTGTTGTAGGTCGGCTTTTACTCACTCAAGGCAACCTTTCTCTAGCGAGATTATATTAGTAAATCTGATAATATAATACTTGTCATATCATTATTTCTGCTTACATTAAATGCGAGACACTACCATGAGCATCGCAACGACTTCCCCTTTTTCTGAAGCTGACGCGCTCTTGGCCGACTTCCCGCCCATTGATTACGAAACCTGGAAAAAGAAGGCGGAAACCGACCTCAAGGGCGTTCCCTTTGATAAGAAACTCATAACCAAGCTGCCGGAGGGCATCACCCTCCAGCCGATCTATACCGCGGCGGACGCCAAAGCGGCCCCCGCGGTCGATTCCCTCCCCGGTTTCGCTCCCTTCCTCCGCGGTTCCAGTGCCGCCGTCCACAACCAGACCGCCTGGGATATCGTGCAGGAATATCGCGGCCCTGACCTCGCCCAAGCGAACGAGGCCATTCTCCACGATCTCTACCAAGGCGTGACTGGCCTGAGCCTGGTCCTCGACGAACCCACCCAAGCCGGCCGGGACTCGGACGACGCCGTGGCTGGCATTGTGGGCCGGGCCGGCTTTCCGCTTGCTACCCTGCACGATCTGGAAATTCTCCTCAAAGGTGTGGAGCTGAGCGCCATTAGCCTCGCGATCCAATGTGGAGCCTCTTCCGTTGGCATTGCCGCCGCGTTGGAGGCCCTGGCGCAGAAGAACGGCACCGACCCGGCTACGCTCCACGGTTGCCTGGAAGCCGACCCCATCGCCTTTGCCCTCACCTACGGCCAGCTCCCTGTCCCGCATGACGTACTCTATGACCAGCTTGCCGCCGTCACCCAATGGGCGGAGGACAAGAACGCCACGGGCCTTCAAACCGTGGTGGCGGACGCCAGCCTTTGGCACGAGTCCGGCAGCACCGCCGTCCAGGAGCTGGCCTAC
>CAWUJC010000720.1:0-1746 GCA_963922355.1 uncultured bacterium
TCAGCATGCGCTCCTGGCTTTCGGAGAGCATCGTCTCATATGGCGTCATCCCGGTTTCGCGCTGCGGAACCAAGGCGAGGTCGATCTCCACCCCGGAACCACCGCGGCTGGCCGTTTCACAGGTCGAGCAGGTGAGGCCCGCGGCCCCCATATCCTGAATACCAACCACCGCCTCGGGGTGTTCGTACAGCTCCAGGCAGGCTTCGAGGAGCAGCTTTTCCATGAAGGGATCCCCCACTTGGACGGCCGGGCGATCTTCCTTCGAATCCTCGGTCAAATCGCGAGAGGCAAAGGCGGCTCCCGCCAAGCCATCGCGACCGGTCTTGGAGCCAACGTAGAAAACGGGATTGCCGACGCCGGTGGCGGCCCCGCGCCGGATGTCCTCATGCTTCAGCGTCCCCAGGCAGAAGACATTCACCAAGGGGTTGGACTCGTAGCTGGGATCAAAGTAAATCTCGCCGCCCACGGTCGGGACGCCAATACAATTGCCGTAATGGGCGATGCCGCTGACCACGCCGGAGAGCAGGTGGCGGTTCGTGGTGGGGCGCTTGCCTTCGCCGCGGATATCGCCAAAGCGAAGCGAATCCATCAGGAAGACCGGGCGGGCGCCCATGGTAAAAATGTCGCGCAAGATACCACCGACACCAGTAGCGGCTCCCTGGAACGGCTCGACCGCGCTGGGGTGATTGTGGCTCTCCATCTTGAAGGCCACCGCCCAACCATCGCCGATGTCGATCACGCCGGCGTTCTCTTCGCCCGCACGTACCAGCACGCGAGGCCCATCGACAGGGAACTTCTTCAACTGCGGGCGGGTATTTTTGTAGGAGCAGTGCTCGCTCCACATGACAGAGAAAATCCCCAGTTCCGTAATATTGGGTTCGCGGCCCAGGATTTCCTTGATACGGCCATACTCCTCCGGAGTGAGGCCGTGCTTTTCGATCAACTGGGGAGAAATGGAAACTTCGGGAGCGGCGGTGGGCATGGTCGGCGTTCTGTCAAAAAAATGCTTAAGCGAGGGCGGGGGCGGCATGCTCGACGGCGGAAGCCAGGATGGCGCGTCCGTCATCGGAGCCCAACGCGGCCTCCACCGCGCGTTCGGGGTGAGGCATCATGCCCAAGACATTACCGCCCGCGTTGGTGATGCCCGCGATGTTGAGGCGCGAGCCGTTCGGGTTGGCTTTCTCGTGGGCAATACCGTGAGCGTCCGAATAGGTGAAAAGAATGCGGTGGTTGGTCTGGAGTTCCGTCAACGTCGCCTCGTCGGCAAAATAATTCCCCTCCCCGTGCGCAATCGGGATATTGAGCACCTGCCCGTTCTTAAAGGGCTTGGTGAAGATGGAACCGTTGTGCTCCACGCGCACAAGGCGATGTTCGCAGACAAAACGTAGGCCGCGGTTACGGATCAAGGCGCCCGGGAGCAAGCCGCTTTCGCAGAGAACCTGGAAGCCGTTGCAGATGCCCATGACGATCCGGCCTTGGGCGGCGGCGTCCTTCACCGCTCCCATCACGGGGGAAAGATGGGCAATCGCCCCGGCACGAAGGTAATCGCCGTAGGAAAAACCGCCGGGCACGATGATGATGTCGGCTCCGCGGAGGTCGGTTTCTTTGTGCCAGAGGTAGAAGGTCTCGACCCCGAGCACCCGATCCATGGCATAAAAACAGTCTTGGTCGCAGTTCGAACCGGGAAATTGAATAACAGCAGCGCGCATGCGTTTTGAAATCTGAAGATCGGAAGAGCACACGTCT
>CAWUJC010000721.1:0-1738 GCA_963922355.1 uncultured bacterium
CATGCCATAAGCGGAGTAGGTCCAACGGCTCCCCGCCACGCCTTCGAAGCGGGTCGAGCCCACGTTGGCCGTCCCACTGTGCAGCCCGAGGTGCAACTGCAGGTCCACTTCTTCCGGCATCGGAGCCTGGCCACGATCGAGAATTTTCCGAATCGCCAAAGCCGTCCGCGCTGCGTTACGGGTATGCTGCTTGGGTTCCTCCGACCGAAACATGAGCATGAGACCATCGCCCAGCGGTTCGCAGATGTCGCCGTGGTGGGCGTAGATGTCGTCAATGAAGGCGGAGAAGAATTTCTCGATCACGTGGTTGATGCCGTGCGGCGACACTTCCTGGCTCAGCCGCGTGTAGCCGGCCACGTCGAGGAAGAGAATGGTGACGTCTTCCTCTTTGCGAGCCAGGGCGGCTTCCGGGTTCTCTGGATTGTCTTCCACAATGCGGATGACCGACTCGCTCACGAAATGGGAAAGCGTGGTCTTCACGTTGTCCAGGAGCTTCACCTTGTCGAGCATCTCCTCCAGCTCGTTGGCCTTCTGGCTAAGCTCCAACTCTCGCACTTGCGCGTTGATCGAGAGCAGATGCAGGGTGTCGATCAACTCCGCCCACTCTGGATCCGCCGCTAACTTGGCTTCGCCAAAGCAGGTCCCCGCCTTGACGTAATCACCCGCAGCGCCCGCTTGCGCCGCCTGGTGGAGCAACTCTTTCCAGGTGGGTTTCGTTTCCATGAGTTTCCGCTCACTATAGGCCACAACCCGCCGCCGTCACCTGTCCATTGCGACAACTTTGCCCGGGGTAATCTTCCAGGCATGATCCTCCGGCCGCACCCAGCCACGCGGTTCTGGCGCGGTAAAAAAGCACTGGGCCTCATTCGGAAGCAGTTCGCGCAGGCGACCTTGGCGGCTTTCGTCCAACTGCGGCGCAATGTCATCAATCAGGAAAAGTGGCCAAGCGCCTCGGGCTTCGCGGATCAAGCGCGCCTCCGCGAGGCGCAAGCCAAGCGCCGCCGTCCGCTGCTGCCCTTCCGAACCAAAGCGACCGAGGGGTTTCTGGTTCTGGCCAAGCAAGATGTCCCAGTCGTCCCGATGCGGACCCAAGACGGTATGGCGCAGGCGCTGTTCTTCCGCCGCAGCGCGCTCCCAATCTGGTTCACCTTGCAGCGGGAAGCTGGGCCGATAAGCCAGCGTCACGTTCTCCACCTGCCCGGTGAGGTCTGAGCACGCCGCGCTGAGCGCCTCGCCGATAGGCCCACTCATCGCGGCGCGGGCGGCGGTGATGGCTTGGCCATGCTGCGTCAGCAGATGGGTCAAGGACACGCCCACTTCTGGATCCCGGACACGATCTTTCAACCAGGCATTGCGCTGGCGCAGCGCCCGAGCGTAGGCCTGGGCGTGGCGGAGGTAGGCCGGGTCGCGTTTGGCGAGAAGGCCGTCAATCCACTGCCGCCGCCCCTTGCTCGAACCGGTGATCAACTCACGATCCTCGCCGATAAAAAGCACGGTGGGAATCACGCCCCAGAAAGCGGATGCTTCGGACACGGGTTGCCGATCGATGGCCAATTCGCGCTTTCCTTCGCGCCAGGTTACCGCCAAGTTTTGCCCCGCGTAGTCGACCGAAATACGCGCGGCGGCTTGCGACCACGCGAGCAAATCGCCCGAGCGTCCCGCCCGCCAACTGCGTAAGCGACTCAGGTAGTAAATCGCTTCCAACAACGAGGTCTTCCCCTGCCCGTTGGCCCCTAGG
>CAWUJC010000722.1:0-1733 GCA_963922355.1 uncultured bacterium
TGCAACACCCGTTGCCGAACCTGCCACGCCCGCCACCGACGCCAACGCCGCCCCGGCAGACGGCATCTATAACATTGTCCTGGTTGCGAACCGCCGGTCCTTCGTCAGCGTGGTTTCCCATCTCGCGAATGGCAGCAAGTCTCGCTTCGCTGGTGTGCTTAAACCGGGCGATCGTCGAGCCTTCAGCGGACGTAAGATGGAGATCATGATCGCCATACCGGCCGCGATTAACATCGAGTACAACGGCGTTGATCAAGGGCCCTACAGCTACAGCGTTGTCCCGGCCTCCTTCTCCATCCCGGCCCCATGAACCTGCCAAACCAACTCTCGCTGGCGCGTCTCTTTCTCTGCGCCGGCTTGGTGGCGGTGATGTCCGTCCCCTGGGCTTACAGTGCTACGGCGGCGCTTATCCTTTTTGCCGTCGCCAGTTTTACCGACTGGCTGGATGGCTACATCGCCCGCAAGTACAATCTCATCACGGACCTGGGCAAACTGCTTGATCCTCTGGCCGACAAGATCATGGTCAGCGCGGCGTTTATCGCTTTGGTGGCGGTGGACCTCATTCCCATGTGGATGGTGGTGGTCATTATTGCGCGGGAGTTTCTCATCACCGGCTTACGCATGGTGGCCGCCGCGAAAAATTTCGTTCTGGCTGCTGAGCGGGCGGGCAAGCACAAGACCGTCACGCAGATTCTCGCGATTCTGGCCTCCTTTAGCTACCTCAGCCTTGGCGAGTTTGGGCAAAGCGAGACGGATTTTGCCGCCGCCCTTGCCTACTCCTTGTTGCCGCTCTACTGGCTTGCTTTATTGATCACCGTTTGGTCAGGTGCGCTCTACTTCTACAAGAACCGCACTCTCTTTGCCCCGGAGGAAATTGAGGCCCCAGCGCCTCCCCCGGAAGAGGTCAACAACCGTGAGGAGATCATTAAGGCCAAGCAAGCGGCGGCCGTTCCTGGTCCGTTCCTGGATCCCCAGGTAGGCACCCCAGAGCATGTGCATGACTTGCTAGAGATCGACAAAACCGAAGCCAGCGTCACCACCTCCCCTGCTTTTAAGGAATGGCACGTCATCGTCGAGGCTCTCGGCGCTGGGGCGCAGACGCTCATCCTGCGTAAAGGCGGGATCGCCGAAGGCCGCGGCGGTTTCAAGCCGGAGCACGAACGCTTCTGGCTCTTTCCCACCCAGTATCACGAGCAAGTGGCCAGCACTAAACCCGAGGCGGAGAAGTATTCCCGTTTCGACCCACCGACCAAGCTCGACATTCCGCTCAAGTACTACGCGGAAATTACCGATGCGGTCTTTCTGGAAGATCCGGAAGCCCTGGCCGTGCTGGAGCCCTTCCACCTCTGGACACCCGAAACCATCCAGGAACGCTTCGACTGGTCGAAGCAGAGCGGCGTCCATCTGCTGGTTCTGCGGGTCTACCGTTCCCGGCTCGTTCGCCGGTTGAAGGACTCCAAGGACTACGGCGGTTGTAAATCGTGGATCCAGGTGCCGGTTGATCTCGATCAGGCTTTGGGCGACCCCGTGATGGCGGACGAAGAGTTCCGCACCCGACGCAGCCGTTTACTCGCTGCAATACCGCAGGCTGCTAAGGCTTAGAAGCTGCCTAGTTCTGCGCCTGAATTCGTGCTAGTTTAAAGGATGCATCCTACTGCCCTTGTTCTCCTCGCTCCCGGCTTTGAAGAAATTGAAGCGATTACGGTGGTCGATATCCTTCGCCGCGCTGAAAT
>CAWUJC010000723.1:0-1730 GCA_963922355.1 uncultured bacterium
ATGTCGTCCAGCTCCAGGGAATAGAGGCGCTCGGGCAGATCCTCGTCGCGCAACAGGGTCAGGCCATGGGGCTTCTCCAGCTTGGAAGCCACCTTGGCCAACAACGAATTAGGGGCAATGCCAATGGAAGACCCCATGCTTGGGCTAGTCGCCGCGACGATGGCCCGCTTGATCTCCTGGGCCAAGCGGCGGGCGCGATCGGGCCGGCACTGCTTGCCCGTGAGTACGCACTCGATTTCATCAATCGACAACACCCGCGCCACGTGGGTGCAGTTCTCGACGACACCCACGAGCTTGTGGTGGAGTTCAATGTAGAGATCCGGTCGCGCTTCCACGATCACGATATTCGGACAAAGCCGCCTGGCTTCGGCCACGCGGCTTCCCGTCCGTACGCCTCGGGCCTTGGCGTCAT
Organism: uncultured bacterium; assembly: GCA_963922355.1. GTDB lineage: Bacteria > Verrucomicrobiota > Verrucomicrobiia > Methylacidiphilales > UBA1321 > CAWUJC01. The sequence continues at coordinate 413 of CAWUJC010000723.1, forward strand.
AGCTGGCGGCGATACAACAACCTGTTCCGGTCAACACCGGCGTCACTGCCACGGGCTGCCCCCGCAGCTCGGGCCGGAAGTGTTGCTCGCAGGAGGCGAAGTAGGCGTTGAAGTCGATCACGAGATGGCTCAGCGGCATGGCGAAAATCAGGTAAACAAGAGGTCAATAGAGTGCGAAGTTTTGTTATTTATATGTATAACATTAACGCCGCCTGCGTCCACTCTCGATCCGCTTTTCAGGGCGATTTTTTTCGTGCCAGAGTGATCGCTTACTGAGTGGGGAGGTCTCCTAAGACAACCTGAGTCTCCATCCGCTGGCCCTTGCGGATGTGGGTGAGGACGATCTGATCCCCCGGCCGCTGACGCTGAATCTGGCGGGTCAATTCCACCGCGCTGGTAATGGGTGCACCATTTACCGCGATGATCACATCGTTCACCTCCAGCCCGGATTCGGTCGCCGGACTCGCCGCCGCCAGCGCCGCCACCAAAGCGCCCTTCTCCCCCGGATGGCCCGCATCGGCATCAATTTCCGGATGAAAGTCGCGGGTCCGAATCCCCAGGAAGCCGCGGGGCACGCGACCTTGCTCGATCAAGGTCTCCACCACGTAGCGCACTTCTTCAGCCGGGAGGGCAAAGGCAAGCGGCGGCGTCGCTTGATCCGAAAAAATGGACGTGGGCAGCAGCAAACCGAGAAAGTTGCCGGAGACATCAAACAGGCCGCCCCCGGCGTGCGAGGCGCTGGACATGACATTCGCCAAGATGAGCCCCCCCGCGCCAGAGCCCGCAATTTCGGCCGTCCAGTCGGTGCTACCCACCATCCCCAGACTGGGGACGATGCCCATACCGCCCAGATTCCCTAGCGCCAGGCAAAGCTCCCCGGCCTGGGGCTTTTGGTCAGCCGCAGGCCACGGCACGGTGGGCAAGCCCTCCGCGTCAATTTTGAGGATGGCGATCCCGGTGAGCCGATCGCGACCGATCACCTTCGCGTCGAGGGGCGGGAGTTCATTCACCCGCACGCGCAAAGTTGAGACGTTTTCCACCCAGCGGTAGGTGGTGGCGATGTGCCCGTCGGCGCTCACCAACAGCCCGGAGGCGGCTCTTTCGGTATCGCGAGACTGGGTGCTCGCCAATTGCTGCAGCAAAGCTAGGGGATCATTCTGGATCGCCGCCAACTCGCCTTCAATGGTCACGACCAACGGCCGCAAGCGAGCAATCACCTCCGCGTAGCTTTCCGGGGTCAAGGCGCTCGGCGGGGCGGGGGCGGGCGGGGCCGGCGCGTCTTCTTGACCACAGCCGCTCAGAAAAAAAACGCCGAGGA
>CAWUJC010000724.1:0-1718 GCA_963922355.1 uncultured bacterium
ACCAAGCAGCCGTGCTCCCCGTAGCAGTTTGTTGGTTTGACACAATCAGCTGACTACTGAAATCAATGCTAGTGTGTACAGAAAGCGTACGAGGAGGAGAATTCTCTTCCAGGTTCTATTATTTTCTAACCCTAGTGTACTGAGCTGCCCGAAATTGCTTCGGAGTTTGTCCCATCTGTTGTTGGAAAAGCCGGGTAAAGCTCTGAGGGTAGTCAAAACCGGACAGAGCGGATACCTCCTTGATCGAAAGCTCTTCGTTCATGAGTAGGCGACAAGCATAGCCGATCCGCTGAACCACGAGATATTGATAGGGCGTTTTGCCAATAATCTCGAGAAACTTGCGCCGAAAGGTGACGTAACTCATGCCTGCTTGCTCGGCGGCATCCTCGAAATGAACCAGCTTGGCCGGGTTTTCCCTCCAGGTCTTGGCCAAAGCCTCAATCTTCTCAGCATGGGATTGCAAACCGCTGCGCTGGAGTTGATGTTCATTGAGGCGGCAAAGGAGTTGCTCCAGGAGTGACTTCGCGCAATCAAGGTTGGCAGGCTCATTGGTCATCGTCAGCCGGAGAAGCTCTTCATGTAATCGGTGGATTTCTTCGAGCGATTCACGCAAGGGGTAGACCTCATTGGTACGCCGCAGCCAGCCATAGGCCTCCCATTCAGCACAGCGTGGACCGGAAAACATCAAGAAGGATTCGTCCCAGTCTTCGTCCGGCCCATAGTCGAAGACTTCTCCCGGCCAGATGCTAAAATAAAACGGAGCTTGCACCCGAATCCGGTCATGGGAATGGCCGTATCGATACCAGCCTTCACCTCGCCAGATGATACAGATCGCCCAGCAGCCAAAACTCGAGTCAACCCGTGTGGCCTTCTTTGGTAGATAGCCTACCCCATTTAGGTGAAGAGATTTCAGTCGTCCAAGTGGAGGGCCACTACGCCAATAGCGATGCTTCCCAAATTTGATCATTTTTGCGAATTATGGATCAAAACTGTTTGGTTTATCAACTTTATATCCTCTCCAGAAATACCATAATTGTTAATAGCCAGAAACGAATAGGCTTCAATATTTTAGATGAAATCAGGTTTCTGGAACCAACTAACTACCCCAATCGAGAGACAAAAAATGAGTACTCCTACCCTTAGCATCCCTCAAGACGCCGTATCCTTTTATCGGGAGCATGGTTACTATCTGGCTAAAGGCGTTTTACCGCCTGAGCTCTTGGCGGAATGTCGTTCAACCCTCGAAGTGTGGGTGGATAACCAGGCAGAACGCTGGCTTTCCGAAGGTTTGATTACGGACAAGCTAGAACACCTGGATTTCATGCATCGATTTCCTGCCCTCTTGAAAGCGGCAGGAGAGCCCATGTACGCACGCTCGATCCGGAAGGATTTTGTCCATCTAAGTCCGCGAGAAGTGTTCGCGATTCACCGACATGACGCCTTGCTCGATTTGGCGGAGACGTTTCTAGGGACCAACGAGATCATCAGTCATGGCGTGTGGAATGTTCGCCCCAAAGCTCCCAGTAGCAAATGGACGGATACGCCTTGGCACCAGGATGGGCAGTATTTTCGCAAGCAGGCCCACATCCATATCATGACGATCTGGTTTCCGCTCCATGACGTTACCTAAGACAGCGGTTTTTTGGAGGTGTCTCCTGATTTCAAAGAAGCGAAGTTGTATCAAGACTATAAATTTGATGATCATGGCTACATTGGCA
>CAWUJC010000725.1:0-1716 GCA_963922355.1 uncultured bacterium
GGCCAAGTAGCCCGCGCCCACAACGAGGAAACCCACCGCTGAAAGCCACGCCGTTTTGAACATGTACATGATGAACCATGCCAACAAACCGAAGAAGAGGATGAGCAGCATGTCCTGCCAGGGCTGCGTTTCTTGGATGAACTCTCCTTTAAGGATGGCATTAAGCGCGTTGAGGTGAATTTCCGGGCCTGGCATGCTCCGGTAGGGGGTAAGTAACTCGTCTTTGAAGATGTGGCCTTCCGGACCAATCATCACAATTTTGTCTTTGAAGAAATTGCCGTTATCGTATTTACCCGGGATCTTTTCGCCTTCGATCTCGCGGCCTTCCCAGAAAGTGGGAACAAAAATTTCATGGAGAGAATGAGGCTTGAAGGTGTTGGGTTCTCCGACGTATCGAAAGCTGTAGAAGTTTTCGCCCTTCGGAACAAGCTCTGCGTAGCCTGCTTTCATGGCGGCGCGTGCAGCAATGGAAGGATAAGTTTCCCGAAAGATTTTAATGCCGTGTTCTTCACCGTAGGGTTGAATGAACTGGGCTCGTCGGACGACTTCATCACTATCGGGGGCAAAGTTGACGGTGGCAAAGCGTGTATCTTGGCGTTCAGATTCAATGAGGGTAGCCGGGAATTGAAGTGTTTGGCCCTTCTGACTTGCTGCAAGGCCCTTTTGAGTAATGAGGTTAATCCCAACGATGGCGTGATCTTTATGGCGCTCTAAAGCTTGAGCAAAAGCTTCGTCACCTGGATTCGCAGCGAGAAAGATAAAGTCAAAGATGACAACTTTGGCACCGGCAGCAACGAGCTTATCCAATACGTGTGCCCAGACTTCACGGTTAAACGGCCATCCTGATTCTTTGATAAGCTGGAGGGGGCGGCTGGCTTCGATTTCCTCGTCCCATAATCCTTGTAGGGTGATGGAAGGTTCGTCGACCGCGAGATAGATCAACTGCTCATCAATGGGAGCGCGCTCTCCCGTTTGCATGCGTAAGTCACGACTTTGGAGCTCTACATTTTGCACTTCTGCAATGCCGGGTATAAAAGTCAGACTCCAAACATAAGCCAACCAGTAAACGAGTAGCCCCAGCAGCGTGACCCAGCCGCAGATGATGGCCAGGGCGCGGGCACGGTGCTTGATGATCCAGGACATACGGCGGGCAGCAGAGGGTCAGGCCCTCAACATAGAGAATCCCGGAATCGATACCAACGTAAAGTTAGCGCGGCTGACCGCAGGAGGTGAAAAGTGGGGGGCAGCGTGACGCTGCTTACGCGCGAGTCAGGTGGAAGACTTGCGCTTGGTGCGGCGCCATCTTGAGGAAAAGACCGGGAGCGGCGAGTTCGTCGCCGTCGCGGAGGTAAGTAGCGTCGGAAAGGAGGTCGTCGAGCTTCCAGCTGCGGCCCGCCACGCCGCGAGCGTGGACGGGGAGGCGGGCTAGGCTTTCCTGCGCCGAGAGATTAATCACGACGAGCGCGGCGCCTTCCAGGTTATCGTCTGTTCTCCAGAGAAGGGCGGCGATGTTGACGTAGCTGCCGTCGTTGTCACCCACCGAATTCGTGTCGAGCACGCGGCACTGGCCCGTGCCGACTGGGGTCTTCTGCAGCGCGGCGTAGAGTCGGTCGTAGAAGGCAATCTCCTCTTCGTTCGGTGCTTCCTCGGCCCGGCGGGCCAGTTGGATGGCGTGGCGAACGCGGCGGCCTTCGGCCTGGCCGTCGTGCACGAGAC
>CAWUJC010000726.1:0-1713 GCA_963922355.1 uncultured bacterium
GGAGGCGTTTGCCCGCCCACTTGGCGTAGGCCGCGGCGTCTTCCCAACATACGTGAACAACGGGGTAATTCTCCCGACCTTTGAGATTACTCCCCGGCCCCTCTGGACGTTTCCAACTAGCACCAGGCGTCCACGTCCAAAAGTTTGCCATGTTGCGTAAATCAACTGGGCCTTCACTGGGTGTAAAAACCATGGAACCGGGAACCAAGAGGCTTTCATCAGGCTTCGGTGTTCCTGGTGGAAGCTGCTGCTTCATTACCTCCCAATCAGGTTTCTGCTCGGCAAGGGTAACGTAACCCGTTGCGTCCACGAATTTCTTAAACTCAGCATTCGTGACGGGTGTCTCATCCATCCAAAAACCATCGAGCTTCACGCGATGGACGGGTCCTTCGTTGCGTAAGGCACGCTGATCTTGGCTGCCCATGGTAAATTCCCCCGCGGGAATCCAAACCATTCCGGGTTGCGCTGTATCTTTCTCTTCGACCTCGGCGCAGCCCAGCAAAAGAAACAGGCTAACAAAACCAAGTAGGAGAGAGAGCAATTGTGGGATCTTCACTTTACAAAGACCTGATCCCAATCAGCCTGCATGTCAACGACCGTCCACCCACGCTGAGGCGCTTCCTCTAAGGCTCGATCTAGTCGTCCGACATGAGAGTCACGATCATAAGCCCACTCTCGTTCCGCATCAGTGTGGTGAATAAGCAACCCAAAGCTGGGGCCTTCTTTCGCCGTGGTCCATTCCAGCATCTCGAAGTCGCCGTCGGAATTACCTCCCGCGAAGATGGGGCGCCGGCCGATGTAGCGCTCTATCCCAACTGGCTTCCCCGCCTTGTCATCCACATGATCTATTTCGGCAAGCTTCACCAGAACAGGTTTCCCGTCCTTGATTTCATACTTCATCTGCAAACTACTGCCGACGACTTGCTCGGGAGGGATGCCATAAGTCTGCTCCGCCCAAGGCCGCATGAAGTCGATCCCCCCACCAGACACGATGAAGGTCTTGAAGCCCTTGGAGCGCAGGTACTGCAGCAGCTCCAGCATCGGCTGATAAATCATCTTGGTATAGGGCTTACCGGTTTGAGGGTGCTTAGCTTTAGCCATCCATTTGGTCACTGAGTCGGAGAACTCCTCGACGGTCATACCCGCATGTGTCGCGGCGATCATTTGCATGAGCCCTTTTTTCCCACTTTGCATTACCCCATCCCTATCGTCCTTGAGGACAGAGGCAAAAGGCTCTTGCTTCTTCCATTCAGGATGTTGAGGCGCCAGCTCTTTCACGCGATCAATGGTATAGAGCAGCTGGAAGTAAATCGGCTTCTCTGCCCACAAGGTCCCGTCATTATCAAAGACAGCAATCCGCTCAGAATCCGGAACGAATTCTGGCGCGCCCTTCGTTGTCACTTTGTCGACAAACGAAATAATCTCCTGCTTGGTCGCGGTATCCTTCCAAGCCGGGAGCGGATCAGCCAAAGCTTGCATGGGGACACTTGCCAGGAAGAACATAATGCAAAGGCGCACGTCTATCCGTAAATCCAACATTTCTAGACTTAGCTCCTAATATTTATCCAGGAAACAGCGCGAAGCCACATCTTGGAGCTAGCCTCGGCGTGGTATCCGAGGCCAACAACTTAGTTTGTTGCTTCGGTAATCTGCTTCAACACGTGGTCAAGGTTGAAGCTGGCAGGTTCTTGGCGAGGCGGAAAGTCTTTGAAG
>CAWUJC010000727.1:0-1709 GCA_963922355.1 uncultured bacterium
TTATGGACACAATGTTGGCAAACGCATCCCGACGTTGGGGAGTCAGTCACCTGGGCCGGAGAAGGGTATTCCGGAAGCTGGGAGTTTCACTGTGGAGTGCTGTCGCACTCGGTGTTTTGATTCCGGGAACCGTTTTCGCCGCCGCCCCGGAGAGCCACAAGGGTTCGAACGAAGGAGTTGTCGCCGATCAAAAAGAAACGCCGCACCCAAGTTCGGTTCGCCCTTATAAGCCGATCGAACGCGTCGACGGCAAAGTTGACCGTCAAAAGGTGAAAGTTAAGCCCGTTCCCGTCGAACACGATGACAAATGGTTCGACGACCACTTCCTGACCGGCGATTGGTTCGGCTACCGCAAGAAGGCGGTCGACCACGGCGTGAATTTTACCGCCACGACGGCGACTGACCTGTTGGCCAATGTGACGGGCGGTTTCTCCCAAGGTTTTGAGCCCATGGTCTCCACCGGCGTCGGGGTTACCCTGGACTTGGAGAAACTCGTCGGCTGGCAAGGCGGCATCTTCGATGTTTCCATGATCTGGCGCGCAGGTAATAACCTCAGCGCCACCCGCATCGGCAACTTGCTCACCGTGGCCCAGCTCTATGGCGGCCAGAACATCCGCCTCTACACGCTCTACTACAAACAGAAGCTCTTCGAAGATCAGTTCTACTTCAAGGTCGGTCGCTTCGGCGCCTTCGATGACTTCCTCACCACCCCGATCAACTGGAACTTCATCAACAACGGCTTCGACGGAAACCCGAAGGGCATCTTCTTTAATGTGCCCGCCTTCGGCCTGACGGTTTACCCAACCGCTTCCTGGGGGGCTCTCTTCGGCTATCAACCCAAGGGTGAGGAATGGTACATCCAGAGCGGCGTGTACTCGATTTCCGAACGTAACGGCAGCAACGCCAGCAACGGCTTGAACTTCGGCTTCGATGCCGACCGTGGTGTCGCTTGGATGACCCAAGGTGGCGTGAAGCTGAACCAAAACCCAGGTGATGTTGGTCTCCCGGGTAAGCACTCCCTCGGCGTGTTCTATAACAGCTATAAGGCCACGACCTACTCCACCAACCCGGAAACGGAATGGGGCCTGTACGGTGGCTACCTGATGTCCGAGCAAATGATCTACCGTGAGCCGGGCTTGGAGAACCGCCTCAAGCAACCCAGCACCTGGGGTTACGACGCGCAGGAAGGTCTGACCGTTTTCTCCATCTTGGTCCTCTCGCCGGATGACCGTGTCAGCTTCATGCCGGTCTTCCTGAATTCTGGTCTGACCTACCAAGGCCCTATCCCCGGCCGACCGCAGGACTTCGTCGCGGCGGGCGCGACGGTCGGTATCATCAGTGATGAACTGGGCGACCTGCAGCGCGCCACCGGCGCCCCGGTGCAGGACTTTGAAATGGTGCTGGAACTCAACTACCGCATCAACCTCACGCCTTACTTCTACATCCAGCCTGGTTTGCAGTACGTCATCAACCCCAACGCCAGCGGCGTCAGCACCAAGGGGCAAAACCTGCCTGACGCGCTCGTGATGGGTGCGCAGATCGGCGTGACCTACTAACCGGCGGCGGGCTCTGCCGCTCGCTGTTTTGTTCTTTTCTCCGTTGTAACTCCAATCCCCCACTCCCTCCCCCCCATGAGTGGCGCCCCGGGGGCCGGCCCCCAAGGCCATGGGCCCCGGAGCCGCGGCCCCCGGGAGGGCGCGTGCGTGGGG
>CAWUJC010000728.1:0-1706 GCA_963922355.1 uncultured bacterium
CCGCTTCTGCCAGCTGACGGCCGCGAGTGGCTGTTGCTGCTCGCGCTCGGGGCGGTGCCGACGGTGCTCGGCCACTCGATCGTGAACTACTCGATGCAGCCCATGCGAGGCCAGGTGGTGAGCGTCTTTAACCTCACCCAGTTCATCTACGCCGCTCTTATGGCGTACCTGATATTTGCGGAAATCCCGGAACTGAATTTCTACTTGGCGGCGGTACTCGTTTTGCTGGGTGCCGTGGTGGTGATTTGGGATGCCCCGCAAGTCGCGCGGGAAGAAGATCACGCCGAAGCTTAAGGCGGGGCTTAGTCTTGGAGAAACGGATTGGTCAGCTTCTCTTCAGCAATCGTCGTGTCTGGTCCGTGACCCGGATAAACCCGGGTGTCATCCGGTAGGCTTAAGAGGTGTTGCTTGATGCCTTTGACCAATAACTCCATGGAGCCGCCGGGTAAGTCCCAGCGTCCAATCCCTCCAGCAAAGAGGGTGTCGCCCGCTATGAGCAGCTTCTCTCCCTCGTCGTAGAAGGTGACGCTGCCCGGACAGTGTCCCGGCACGTGGGCAGCCTGGAAGGTGCGTCCCGCCACGGTGAAATACGCTGAACCTTGCTCGGGTAGCACGATCAACTCGTGTTCGGGAATGGCTTCCAGCTCCACGCCAATCCAGGGCTTGAAGACGCCAGGGTTTTCGATCATCTCCACGTCGTCGGGATGGATGTACACCGGACAGTTAAATTTCTCGACGACCTTGGCGCCGTCCCACATGTGGTCGAAATGCCCGTGGGTCAAAACCAGCGCGGCGACTTTCTCGATGCCGGCCTCTTCCAGCGCTTCGACAATGCCTTGCGGCGCGTCAAAAAGAATGACGCCTTCGTAACCTTCGCCCGCTTCCAACCAATACGCATGCGTGACGAAGGAGCCGCCCGTGTAGTTGCCGATTTCCATGCGGGCACTCTCCCGAGGTCAGGGCCAGAAGTCAAGGAGTGCTCGCTGGCTCAGACCTGGTAAGTCAAACTCGCGCTCGCCTGGTCTTGCTCCTCGGCCTCTTCGATCAGGCGGCGGTACGTCTGAGCCGGACGGTCGCCAAAGGCGTCGACTTCCGAGCGCGGGCGAGCCGGGTGGCTGAAATCAATTTGGTAGAGCCCAAACCGCGCGGCGAAGGTGCCCCATTCATAATTATCGATCAGCGACCAGTGGTAGTAGCCGCGGAGGTCGACTCCCTCACGGCGTAACGTCTGCACTTGGTCGATCATCAGATTGAGGTACTGGCTGCGAGAGAGACCGTCGTCGCGTGGCCAGGCGGCTTCGCCCACGGGCTGGCGATAAGCCATGCCGTTTTCCGTCACATAGACCGGAAGGCCGGACGAGGCGGATTCCCGGACGAAGAAGGCTAGGCCTTCGGGACGGCATTCCCAATCCCACCACTTGCTTAAGAAGGCTTCAAACAACCAGTCGCGCCAGCGGCGGGGGCGGGGCTCATAGTCGGCAAAGCTGGGTGCGCGCATCAAGTTGCCTGCCAGCGGGTCGTAATAATCCAGTGCGGCGAAGTCGAGCGGCGGTTGCTCCAGCGTACAGAGTCGGCGGAGCATCCGCGCCATGGCCGGATGGTGGTAAACGCGCCAGGCCAGTCGCCGCTGCCAACGGTGGAGATAAAATCCGGCGAGACGCTGGCGTCGCTTTTGCGGCCGCAGTCCAGCGTGTTTGACGCGCTGA
>CAWUJC010000729.1:0-1706 GCA_963922355.1 uncultured bacterium
GCAGCCCCGTGCCGATAATGGGAAGGTAATGGTCATGTTACGGCAAGTCTTCAGTGTCGTCCTGCTGGCCCTTTTTCCCGGTATCAGCCTGGGGGTGGAAGTCACCAGCAGTTCAACCACGACGAACGTGAATCCACTTGGCTTGGGGGTCAACACCGGCGTCCAACGGCATTCAGACACCAAGGATTATTGGCACCTAGCCGGGTTGACCGGCACCACCATGGTGCGCTACCCGAGCGGTACCCCCAGCAGTTTCTGGGACTGGAAGAACACGGGCTTCTTTGATGCCGAAACCGGCGTCAAGCGACTGAAGGACCGCCCCGTCTGGATGACCTGGGTCCCGAATACGATCAACCGCATCAACCAAGATCCGCGGCGGGAAGAGAAATACTCCATGCAATCCTTCCAGCAGTTTGCCGACTCGTTCGACGCGGAGGTGAGTTGGATCCTCAACGTCGCGACCGACAGCCCGGAAAGCCTGAAAGAACAAGTCGACTACGCGCTGGCCAACGGCATCCGCCTCAAGTACGTCGAGCTGGGCAACGAACTCAACGGTGCCTCTTTCGCCAAACGTTTCCCCACGTTTGAAAGCTACTACCAGCAAATCAAACCCGTGGTGGATCACCTCCGCAAGGTGTCCCCGCAAACCAAAATCGCCATCCCGACGCACGTGGGCAGCCATGTCTCCTCCGACGTCAACAACACCAGCCAGGGAGGCTCCCGCGACCAAGACTGGGAGCACCGGGCGCTGCACAACCCGGATGGTCTAAACCTCGTCCATCACAGTTACCTCGGGCCGAACGCCTCCAAAATCATTGCGCGGGAAATCTTTCTCGAAGATCAGGACAAACTCGCTGAATTCTATCTGGCGGCTCCCTACCACCTGATCACGGAATGGGAAGGCGTGATGGCCGAGCAAGCGCCGGACAAGAAAATCTGGCTGACGGAATACAACCTTTGGACTCTTTCCCCAGACGTCATGGCCTGGAAGGACAGTATGACTTATGGGCTCGTCTTCGCCCACTGGTGGATGCGCCTCCTGGAAAGCCCCTACCTTGAAATGGCGCACTACCACGACATGGAAGGCGAGCTGTTCGGCCTCTACTCCCTTCCCAGCGGCTGGGACGGCTTTATGAAAAACGCCGGCAGCTACGATGAAGGCAAAGAAGACTTCTCCAGGGTGTTGGCCTACCCCCAGATGGCGCTGCTCTCGCAGATCAGCCACGCCGCCAAGCATGCGACCGAAATCGAGAAACTGGAACTCAAGGACGCCCCCCAGCTTGAGCCCCGCGCTTACTGGGCTTACCGGGAAAAGCCAGCCGCCCCCGGGATTGTCGCGCGCGTCTACAAATCACCTGAGAAAACGACGCTGGTCGTGCTCAACCTCACCGGCGATCAAGAGGACTTCGTCTGGGAAGCCTTGAAAGAACGCGGGCGCTCCGGTCTCACCCTATCGGCCAAGGATGAGCAAGGGCAGACCCTTGATCCGCTAACGCCGATCCGCCCCGAATCTAAGCTGCTGCGTAAATCAGGCCCGCTCGTCTATCCGCTTTCAGGTGACCTGATGGCCCAAGATGATTTCGCCGACGGCAAATTCACCCTCCCTCCGCATTCCATGACCCTCATCCAACTGGAGGGGCGGGCGGGGGCGGGGGGGGGCCCCGGGGGTGGCGGGGCGGCGGCTGCGGGGGGCGCCCCGCGAGGGG
>CAWUJC010000730.1:0-1701 GCA_963922355.1 uncultured bacterium
CCTTCGACGGTGACATCAATCACCCGGCTGGTGCCTTCGCCGTCCTGAACAATCATCCGCGCCAGCTTGCGCATGACGGTGCAGATTCCTTGCTGGAAGAGTTCGTATTGCGGATGGTAGCTCTTCAGCTCGTTGTTCCCGGCCAGGCCATTGGCAAAGACCATCACAGTATCGTTGGTGGAGGTATCGCCATCGACCGAAATCCGGTTAAAGGAATGCTCAACCGCCTCAGAAACACAGGAGCGAAGCGCCCGCTTGGCGATGCGCGCATCGGTCGTAATGAAGCACAACATCGTGGCCATGTTGGGGTGGATCATCCCGGCACCTTTGGCCATGCCGCCAATCGTGACCATGCAACCATCAATCTTCATCCGAATCGCCACCTCCTTGCGGATGGTGTCGGTCGTCATGATCGCTTTGGCCGCCTCCGACCCATTCTGAGCCATGAGTTGCCGGGCTGATTTCTTGATCCCCCGCCGAATCTTGGGCATGGGCAGCGGCACGCCAATCCGCCCGGTCGAGCAGACGAGCATCTCGTTCGGCTTGCAGTCGATTTCCTTGGCGGCAAGTTCGCCCATCTCGCAGGCGTTCTGGATGCCGACCACACCGGTGCAGGCATTGGCGTTGCCGGAGTTGACGATCACGCCCCGCACCGTCCCGTTCCGGGTGTGCTTCATGGAGAGCTTGACCGGCGCCGCCTTGATCGGGTTGGTGGTGAAGGTCGCCGCCACTTGGGCCGGCACGGTCGAGACCAGCATCGCCATGTCTTTCACGTGTTTGCCAGACTTGATGCCCGCGCCCACGCCCGCCGCCAGAAAGCCCTGAGCCGAGGTCACGCCGCCGTCGCGGATGGTTTTGAAAGCCGGATTCATAGAGGAAGTCCTTCCGTTTCAGGGAAGTCAAAGCGGAGGTTCATCGCCTGAACCGCCTGAGTGGCGGCGCCTTTACCCAAATTGTCTTCCACGCTGAAAACAAGCAAGCGTGAGGTGCGTGGATCTACCCGGACGGCGATTTCGATCCGGTTGGTCCGCACCACGTTCCGCGTGGCGGGCAGTGAGTCTTGGCCATGCAGCAGCACGAAAGGTTCGCCAGCAAAGAAGTCTGCATACGCTTGCTGCGCTTGTTCGGCGTCAACTTCTCCCTTCAAGATCGCCGTGATGGAGGTCTGAATGCCCCGAGCCAGCGGCGCAAGATGAGGGATGAAGGAAATCGTCACGTTATGCTTGGCCAATAAGGACAGCTCTTGCTCGATCTCGCTCAGGTGCCGATGCTTCGGCACGCCGTAAGCGCGCAGGTTTTCGTCGATCTCCGGAAAGATGAGAGAGGCGTCGGCCTTGCGACCGGCACCGGTGGCACCGCTAATCGAATTAGCCACGATGGTGGTCGAATCAATCAAGCCAGCAGAAAGCGCCGGAGCCAGGCCCAGAATGATGCTGGTCGGGTAACAACCAGGCGAGGCAATCAAGCCTGCCGTTTTTATGGCGTCGCGGTGCAACTCGGGCAAGCCGTAGACGGCATCAGGCAATAATTCTGGCGCGGGATGAGCCGCCCCGTAAAAATCCGCGTAGACCTCGGGATCATACACCCGGAAGTCGGCACTCAAGTCGATGACAACTTTCCCTGCTTTCCGACAAGGGACGGCGAACTCAGCCGCCACGCCATGCGGCAGCGCGAGGAAGACACAATCCACGTCCTCCCGGG
>CAWUJC010000731.1:0-1694 GCA_963922355.1 uncultured bacterium
GGAAATCCGCACCCTCTTCGAAAAGAAAGGCTGCAACTGGTGGGAAGACACGCTCTCCGATCCAGAAAGCTGGAAGAGCATCACCAGCCAAATGACGGACGAAGAGTTCTGGGACATTCATTCGAACTTGAAGGCAGGCTTGGTGGACTTTGCTCGCACGAACCTGAAGACCCAGCGCTTGCGTGAAGGTTACAGCGCCCCGGAAATCCGCGCGGCGGAAAGCGTGCTGGACCCGAACATCCTCACGATCGGCTTTGCCCGTCGCTTTGCCACCTACAAGCGCGCGACCCTGCTCTTCCGCGATCTGGATCGTTTGGCGGCGATTGTGAATAACCCGGAGCGTCCGGTGCAGTTCGTCTTCGCCGGGAAAGCTCACCCGGCGGACGACGGTGGTAAAAAGCTGATCCAGCTCATCTACCGCGTTGCCCAACGCGAAGAGTTTAAGAACAAGATCGTCTTTGTTGAAAACTATGACATCGGCGTGGCCCGCCACCTCTACCATGGCGTGGACGTCTGGATGAACAACCCGACCCGCCCGCTCGAAGCCAGCGGCACGAGTGGCGAAAAAGTTCCGCCGAACGGTGGCGTCAACTTCAGCGTTCGCGACGGTTGGTGGGACGAGGCCTACGACGGCAAGAACGGCTGGGCCATTGGCGAAGAAGTGACGAGCCCGGATCCGAAGATCCAGGACGAGTTTGACAGCTTCTCCATCTACAGCCTGATTGAGAACCAGATTGCCCCGATCTATTACCGCCAGAACGAAAAGGGCATCTCGGAAGACTGGATGAAAATGGTGCGCGACTCGATCGAGACCGTCTGCCCGACCTACTCCACCTTCCGCATGGTGCAGGACTACACCAACAAGTTCTACCGCAAGGCGGCCGAGAACGGCCATCGCATGGAAGCCGACAACTACGCCAGCTCCCGCGAGCTTTCCAACTGGAAGGAACGCATCCGCAATTACTGGCCAAGCGTCGAAGCCAAGGAAGTGGAATACCAGCACCCGAGCGGTTTCCAGATTACCGTGGGTGATGAATTCCAGGTTTCCAGCAAAGTGCACTTGGGCGAGATCAAACCCGAGGAAGTCATGGTCGAAGCCTACATTCGCGCCACCAGTGGTGCCGATGTCCCGGACACCAGCAAGCTGACCGAGGCCAAACCCCTGGGCGATGGCTGGTATGAGTTTAGCGGTACGGTGCAGGCTATCGACAGTGGCAGCTACCAGTTCAACGTACGGGTGATTCCGTTCCACCCGGCGTTGGTCCAGAAGCACGAGCTTCGCCTGACCTGCTGGGCGTAAGCAAGGCATCCACTTGAGAAAAGCCGGAGGACGTTGCTTCTCCGGCTTTTCTGTTTCTCTGGTTACCCCGAGATTGACCCTTTCGAGAGATTTCCTATTCTGTGCCCATGGCTTGGCCTGTCTTTAGCACCAAGACGCAGGAACCGCGGACGATTACGGTGACCTCGACCCAATTGCGGGGCGAGACACCGACGCGTGAAGACTTGCTCTCGCCGGTGGAAACCGCGATCGGCCACACTCAGAATTATCTTTTCAACGATCAGAACGAAGACGGCCATTGGGTGGGCGAACTGGTCTGTGACGTCACCTTGGTTTCTGACGTTCTGATCTACATGCACTGGAAAGGGGAGGTCGATTTCCAGCGTCAGGCCAAGGTGGTGAAGCACATCCTGGA
>CAWUJC010000732.1:0-1675 GCA_963922355.1 uncultured bacterium
ATCTGGGGCTTCCCGCGCAATCGGGTGCTGGGCTGGATCGGCTACCTGCCCATCGAGGAGTACCTCTTTTTCCTCCTCCAGAGCATGAACGTGATGCTCCTCACCCGCTGGCTGCTGCTGGAATTTGGCTGGCGGACCAACATCGAATCCGGCTTTGCCGACATGAGCCCGATGGCCGTGATCGACATCCTCATCATCTGGGGCGCGGCCTGGCTGATGGTCTGGCTCCGCCCCCCCAAGCCAAGCAACCACTACGCCGTCCACCTGCTCTTTTGGTTCCTCCCCGTCATCTGCCTGCTCTGGGCCGTGGCGCCAGACGTGATGGCCAGCCACGAGGGCTTGCTCTTCCTCGTCTTTCTGGTGATGGGCACCTACTACACCCTGGCTGACGTCGTAGCCGTCAAGGAAGGCACCTGGCACTTCGACGAGAAGCAGATCACCGGCTACAAATTCGGTCGCATCCTGCCGTGGGAAGAAGCCGCCTTCTTCTACCTGACTTCTCTCTTGGTCGCCCAGAGCTACCTCATCCTCCTGCCACCGGAAGCGCGCTAGAGACGGTCAAAAGTTAACACCACGAAGCGGGCCTCGACTTTCCCTGAATTTGTTGTACATCTGTACCGATCATGTCCGGCGCACAAGCCAATCTCTTCGGCGGTGGCGAATCTGGACCGCCCGAGAACTCGGCGGTCGCAGAAACGTCGGCCAACGCCCCGCTGGCGGCGCGCTTCCGCCCCCGCACGCTGGAAGAATACGTGGGGCAGGAGCACCTGCTGGGCAAGGGCGAACCGCTCCGGCGCTTGATTGAAGCCGACCGCCTCAGCTCGCTCATCCTCTTCGGCCCGCCCGGCACCGGCAAGACCTCGCTCGCCGAAGTCATTGCCCGGCGGACGGAATGCCGCTTCGAGCGGGTGAATGCGGTGGACTCCTCCGTCGCTGATCTGCGCCGACTCCTCGGTTCGGCTCGGCTGAGGCACCAAAACGGCGGGCGAACGCTCCTCTTTATTGACGAAATTCACCGCTTCAATAAATCGCAGCAGGACGTCCTCCTACCCGACGTGGAAAGCGGCACCATCCGCCTCATCGGTGCCACCACGCACAATCCGACCTTCTACATCAACGGCCCGCTGGTCTCGCGTTCGCAAATCTTCCAACTGGAACCGCTCACCCCGGAAGAGATTGCCCATCTCATTGAGCGTGCACTGACCGACAGCGAACGCGGCCTCGGTAAGTGGAACGCCACTCTCGCGCCCGAGGCGCTGGAGCATCTCGTGGCCGTGAGCGAAGGCGACGCCCGCCGGGTGCTCAACGCGTTGGAGCTGGCCGTCCTCACCTCGCCGCAAAAACCGGAAAGCGAAGACGGGCACCTCCTCATCACCTTGCCCGACATGGAAGCCTGCCTGCAGCGCAAACGCGTCCTCTACGATCGCGACGAAGATCAGCACTACGATACGATTTCCGCTTTCATCAAATCCGTTCGTGGCGGTGATCCCGACAGCGCGCTCTACTGGCTGGCCAAGATGTTGGAAGCCGGGGAAGACCCGCGCTTTGTTGCCCGCCGCTTGATCATTTTGGCGAGCGAGGACATTGGCCTAGCCGACCCACGTGGCTTGCTCATCGCCAACGCGGCCAAAGACGCGGTGGAGTTCGTCGGCATGCC
Source organism: uncultured bacterium (assembly GCA_963922355.1). Taxonomy (GTDB): domain Bacteria; phylum Verrucomicrobiota; class Verrucomicrobiia; order Methylacidiphilales; family UBA1321; genus CAWUJC01. The sequence continues at coordinate 1,658 of CAWUJC010000732.1, forward strand.
AGAGGCCCGCATCACCCT
>CAWUJC010000733.1:0-1671 GCA_963922355.1 uncultured bacterium
TTTCTTTCTTCTGTTTCTCGCCATCGTGACTGATTCGGGTTTGGGCAGTCCCGCGATGCCGGTACTTGTGCCAGTGATGTCGTTTGTCTTGTCCTTCATTTTTGGGTTGTTGCTCTGTGCCTTTGTGCTTTTCCCACTCACGAGCTTCTTTCAATTGTTGTGCGGAGGCCGTTGGTTTGACCACGTCTTGGTGCCGTTCTTGTTTGCTTTTTTGGTCTATGCTTTTGTCGGGCTCCTGACCCTGAATACGGGGTGGTCCTTTGGAGGGGGTGTCCTCTTCACGACGCTCATGACCGCAGCGCTCACGGCAGTCTTTGCCGCTTATTGGTCCATCATTACGAGTGCAGATTGGGTGAGCCATTTGTTGAGGAGGATTTACGTCAAGGTTCCTCGGCTCTTTCGTTCTTCATCTTAATTGTTCTCCATCATGCCGACCTTCAACGTTGATTTTCACAGCCATTGCCAGGGCGATCCGGTGGATGACCTCAAGCACACCGTGCAGGAGCATCTGGATGCGGCGATCGCGGCTGGGCTGGACGCGGTGGCGATCACTTGGCACACGAAAGTCTTTGATCAACCGGAGTGGATCGACTACGCCGCCGAGCGTGGCTTGCTCCTCATTCCGGGCGTGGAAGTGAACCTGAACGGCAAGTACCATACCGTGGTGCTCAATGTGCAGCCGGGCGAGATCAGCGGGCAGGCCAGTGTCGAAGAGTTGCGCGAACTGCGCCGCCGTCGAGGCGATAGCGTCTTCGTTTTTGCTCCGCATCCTTACTATGTGGTGCCGAGTTGTCTGGGGCGGAAGATTTACCAGTATCCGGATCTCTTCGACGCGGTGGAATGGTGCCACCTGCATTGCCGGACGGTGCCGGGCATGATCAACCCGAACGAGCGTGCTCGCCGTTGGGCCCAGCGTTTTCAGAAGCCGATGTTGCAGACCTCGGATGCGCATTCGCCCTGTCTGGTGGGGCGGTGGTCCTCCCAGGTGGAGGCCGAGGCTTGCACCACGGAGGCGCTCTTTTCCGCGATGCGAGCCGGGGCCATTTCCTTTGAGCCGGAGTCGATTAGCCTGCGCGACACGGCGCGGAAAGTGCGCATCGTGGCGTGGGACTATGTCTGCGGAGCGGTGGGTGTTGGCCCGGTTGCCCGCCAGAAGAAGTTGAAGAAGGCCGAAAGTACCTCGACGCCACGGCCGAAAATTTTAGCTAACTCAGGACGGTAAGCTCAGCCGGCAGCGGTGGCATGGCACCGCTTTGGCTGGCCACGTAACCACCCACGCGGTTGGCCTGTCGGGCAATAGTTGGCCAGTCGCGTTGGAGCAACCAACCCACCACCACCGTAGCCGTGAAGGCATCGCCCGCACCGACGGTGTCGGCCACGGTGATACGGGTTTCCGGCGCGACGTGGAGGAGTTCCTTGTCGCGCACGATCAGACAGCCCTCGGCGCCGAGCGTTACCACCAGCACGCGGAGGCGGGGGAAGCGGGCGTGTAGCGCACGAGCCTGTTCTTCCTGGTTGCCTCCCATCTGGTGCTTTTGTGCCAGGAGGTATAGCTCTTCGTCGTTGAGTTTGAGGAGGTCAGCCTGGGTGAGCGCCCATTGGATGAACTCTTCGGGCGGGCGGTCCGGGCGCAGATTGAGATCGAGCACGACCTGGGTGCCATGCGCGTGG
>CAWUJC010000734.1:0-1657 GCA_963922355.1 uncultured bacterium
CCGGCTGGTCCACAAACTTGATTACCAATACACTAAACGCACCACTTGGTTAGGCAAACGCGGTTGGTGGTAACGACATCATGCGCCTTGGTTTTTTCCGCACTTGTGGGTTGGGCGACGCCGTCCAGCTCACCCCAATGCTCCGCCAAGCGCGGGAGGACTACCCCGACGCGGAAATTGTCCTCTTCGTCAACCAAGGCGTGGGCCCCCTCTTTCGCGATTGCCCGTACGTGGACCGGATCGATGCCCTCCCCAACGCTTGGTTCACCGCCCACCCTTTGCTCCGCAAGCCGCTTTACTCGAAGCTCTGGAAGCTTGTCCGCCAGGAAGGGCCTTGGGACATCTTCCTCACCCTGGAACCCCGCTGGTACCGCAACCTCAACCTCTGGCGCGTCCGGGCCAAGGTTAAAGCTGGGCAGGTGACCCGCGGCACGCCCGGCAAATTCCTCTACCAACATTGGATTGAAAAAACGCGCGGCGGACGCGCGGGCATGCGCGTCCACCAAAGTGCCCGCTACCTCGAACTTTGGAAGAAAGCTACCGGCCAAGACGATCGCGGCTACGGCTATGATCTGACCTACCTGCCGGAACCTGACTCCCTCCCGGAAACCCTCCCGTCACGCTACCTCTGCCTCGCCCCGGGCAGCGGAAATTTCATGACCACCCAGCACACCAAAAAATGGCTCCCTGCTTATTGGGCCGAGCTGGCCAAGCGAATCGAGGCTGAGACAGACTATCAGGTGGTCTGGCTGGGGATGGAAGGCGATCTCGACCCCACACTAGTCGCTTCAGCTGGGATCAACCTGCTGGACCAGACCAATCTCCTCGAAACGACTGCCGTCATCCGCCGCAGTGCCGGTTTGATCGGCAACGACTCCGGGCTCTTCCACATCGCACTGGGCCTCGGCACACCGGCGGTGGCCTTCTTTGGTCCCACGGAGAGCGGCTTTACCGGGGCGTTCCGGAATGAGCGCTCCCTCATCCTGGAGGATGCCCAGCTGCCCTGCCGGCCCTGCTACCAAGACACCTGCACCTACGAGGGCGACTTGCCGGAATCGCCGCTTGAGAAGCCGTATTGCCAGGCCCTGCTTTCTCCCGATAAAGTTTGGCCTCGGCTGGTGGACTTCTTTGCGCAGTCCTCGGCTTCTCCGATCCTCTCCACCTGATGAAAAAGCTGCTGACCAAGGCGCGCATGACGTTCATGCAAACCTGCCCCCACACGTACATCAAGCTGTCGAAGTTTGTCAGCCAGTATATGTTCCCGGACACAACCCGGCTGCTCAAGGGGACTAGCCGCACCTCGATCGACCGGCCCAGCGTCATCTTCTTTGGCCATAACCGCTGCGCCACGCGCTTCCTTTCCGGTTGCTTCGTCCAACTCTGCCAAAGCGAAGGCCGCCCGACGATCGACCTGGAAACCTACTTTGCCCGCACCGACGGCAGTAAAAATGAACAGCTCAAAGACCCGGAATTCCTAGGCAAATACTTTCTCCCCCGGGGCTACTACTTTGGTCCGCAATACTGGTACCGCCCGCTGCCCGATTTCTCTCCCTTCAAAATCCTGCTCACCTTGCGAGATCCGCGGGACGTCATCACCTCGCGCTATTACTCCCAGGGCTTTGCCCACACCCTGATGGATGAAACGGCGCTGGAACGC
>CAWUJC010000735.1:0-1640 GCA_963922355.1 uncultured bacterium
ACGGTGTCTACACGGCCGATCCCCGCGTCGTCACCAACGCCCAGAAGATCGAGGAACTCTCCTACGACGAAATGCTGGAGATGGCCTCCAGCGGCAGCAAGGTCATGCAATCCCGCTCCGCAGAATTCGCCAAGAAATTCGGCGTCGTCTTCGAAGTGCGCAACAGCTATAACGAGAACCCTGGAACTATCGTGAAAGAAGAATACCTCTCCATGGAGCGCGTCGTCCTGCGCGGCGTGAGCGTTGAAAAAGATCAAGCCAAGGTCACCCTGGCCAAGGTTCCGGACAAACCGGGCGAGGCCGCCCGCATCTTCGTCGCCCTGGCCGATGCGGAAGTCAACGTCGACATGATCGTGCAGAACGTCTCGGAAGACGGCACGACCGATATCACCTTCACCATCCCCAAGGACGACTTGGCCAAGGCCCGTAACGTCCTTGATCCCATTCTGTCCGATCTCGGCGTCGCCGGGCTCGATGCCCAGGACGGGGTCTGCAAGCTCTCCGTGGTCGGCATCGGCATGCGCTCCCACTCTGGCGTCGCCGCCACGCTTTTCAAGGCACTGTCCGATGCGGGCGTCAACATCCAGATGATTTCCACCTCGGAAATTAAGATTTCAGTGGTGATCGACCAAGACGTCATGCCCACTGCCGCCCAGGCTGCGCACGACGCCTTCGGCCTGGAAAAAAGCGAAGGCTAAGCCTTCTTCCGAAAGCGGTAGATCACCGTTTTGGAAAAAAGTTCGGGCCGAAAACCCAAGGCGAGAAAGACGGGAATCAACTTAAGCACCAGCCGCGCTTTGGCGGTGTAAACTTGGGTGATCCGCACGCCGCGGTACTCGGTCAACTCAAAGCCCGCACGCGAGAAAAGTTCGTGTAAGGTGTGCGCATCATGCCAGGAGACATGATCCACGCTCTCGGCATACACCGTCCGGTTAAAGAGGTTCTTCAGTGGATAAACGAAGTACCAGGGGTTGGGCAACGAGACGAGAACCTCACCGCCTTCGACTAAAGACGATCGGATGTTCTCCAGAAAGCTGGCCGGGTTGCCCACGTGCTCGAGCACATCACCCAGCACTGCCATTTCAAACACCTCGCCGCCCGGCAACGGCCCCGCCTCAAAGTTATGGGCCTGCACGTCGTAACCCTCACCGCGTAGATGGGCGACTTCTTCCTCCAAAATATCCACCCCCAGGCAACGGCTGGCGGCTTCTTTCAGGTGGCGGTGCAGCCACCACTCCGCTTGATAAGCTTCGGGCGTGTGCTCGACAATGCCGACGTCCAAAACGCTTTTGCCTTGAGCGGCCTCGCGGAAATAACCAACGCGGTCGGTAATGGCCTCCCGGCGCTTGGCCTCAACCGCCGCCGCGACGTCTTCTTTAACCTCTTGCGCGTTCGGATCGCGAGTGCTGTCTTGCCAAGAACTCATCTCGTTAGCTTAAGCAGGTTCCATGGCCGATGAACAGCCCGACCATCCACCGGCCTCTTCAGCCAGTAGGCGAGGAACTAAAAATCGAGTCCACGACTCCTGGCCTCCACATTTGACAGCACCTCAGGCTCCGCTTAGCTGAAAGGATATGACTGCTTTGCCTCCCGCTGACACCACGCCGTCCCCTCACCTCTTTCAGCCCTTCGACCTCGCC
>CAWUJC010000736.1:0-1638 GCA_963922355.1 uncultured bacterium
CTGTTCCATTTCTTCGGTGGAAAGCGGTTTCGGTAGGAAGTCATCCATCCCGGCAGCGGCGCAATTCGCGCGGTCTTCAGAGGAAGCATTGGCCGTCATGGCCACGATCCAAGGTTGGCGATAGGTCGGCAAGCGGCGGCGGATTTCCCTTGTGGCGGACAAGCCGTCCAGGTTGGGCATCTGGAGGTCCATGAGCACGAGGTCATAGGTCGTCTCGTGCAGGCGCCGCAAGGCCTCTTCGCCGTCCCGCGCCACTACGGCATCCTGGTTCAAGCTGCGGAGGTAGCCGAGGGCAACCTGCTGGTTCACGGCATCATCTTCAGCGAGTAGGATGCGCAGCTTGGGTAGGGGTTTCGTCGATTCTCGAGTCCGTGTCTTTCTTTGCGTATTCGATGAACCCTGGAAAAGTCGTTCCAAGGCTTCAGTCAATTCTGCCGGGCGGATGGGATGGTGCAGGCAGGCGTCAAACAGGAGTTGGTCGCGTTGCCGATGCGGACGGGAAGCCGGGCGCGCCAAAAGGAGCTTCATGCCGTTGAAGCGGGCCTGAGTGCGAATTTCTGTCGCCAACTCATTTGCTTCGTTGTCATGCATGCCGGCGAGAATGAGAAGGGCCGAGAAGGGTTGATCTTGGTGCAGAGCCTGGAAGGCTTCGGCATGATTGGAAACCACGGAACAGTTCAGACCCAGGTCGCCGATGAGTTGGCTGAGCGTACGACGAAGCCCTGGGGTTGGCGCTAACAGCATGAGGTGTTGTGCTGGCAGTGGTTGGGAAGGTAACCAAGAGGCGGCGGGGGGAGCTTCCTGCGGAGCAAGCTTCAGGTTGAACTCAAAGGTGGTGCCTTTCTCTGGGGTGGAGGCGACGGAAATCTCGCCCCCCATCAGTTCAATCAGGTGCCGGGTAATAGCGAGGCCAAGACCAGTACCAGGGTATTGGCGGCTATTTTGATCATCCAGTTGGCGGAAAGGCTTAAAAATCTCCTTCTGCCGCTCTGGTTGAATGCCGATGCCGGTATCATGGACCGCAAACCTTAGCTCGGCCTTTCCATTTCTCCTTGGGCGCTCGAGTCCGGTCGTCAGCAAAACTTCCCCTTGGTGGGTGAACTTGACCGCGTTGCTCAGGAGGTTAATCAAGACCTGCCGGAGTCGCCCTTCGTCACCCAAGAAGTCTTGGACCGAAGGCTCAAGATAGTAGCCAAGCTGCAAGTCTTTCTGGAAAGCCTGGTCAGCCACCACCTCGAAGGCTTGCTCCACACATTCGACCAGCGAGAACGGTTCTTCGCGCAGGGTAAGCTTGCCGGAGTCGATGCTGCTGTAGTCGAGAATATCGTTGATGAGAGCGAGGAGATTGCGGCCGCTGGTCTGGATGCGCTTGACGAGGTCTTGCTGCTTCTCACTCAGTTCCGTTTCCGCCAGCAGGTCGGACATGCCAACGACCGCATTGAGGGGGGTGCGGATTTCATGGCTCAAGTTGGCCACAAAGCGCGTGGGATCGGCGGGGCTCTCGGGCTGGGGCGATGCGGAGGAAGGTTCCATACAAAGGGTGAAGACGAGTTAAACTAACACGAAGCAGCGCCAGACGGGAATGGATAAGCCGATTGCATGACAAACTTCTGACAAGTCAGAAGTCGATTTTTCCGG
>CAWUJC010000737.1:0-1633 GCA_963922355.1 uncultured bacterium
CAAGTTGATGGCTAAGCCGCGGAAGCTCAGAATCGTGGCGCGGTGCTCCGGTACGGCCATTACGTTGAGGTAATGCGAGACAAAGAACGTGGTCAGAAACATCGGCAGCGCGATCGGGATAATCCAGATCACACCCCAGAACTTCCACTGCTGGGCCAAGCCAATGAGCGCGAGGAGAATCAACCCACCGACCAACGAGTAGTTGAAGGTCAGGCTCCGATTCTCCACCAGTTTGCGTCCCAACGTGGCCGCGAAAAAGCCAAGGAGGGCAAACACGGAGCCGAAGAGCCCGTAGCTGGCTTCGGGAAGTTCGATCAGGCGGTAGTAGTTGCTCAGGTAGGTGAGGAGAAGGCGCACGACGCTGTCGTAGCAAAGAGTCGCGGCGAGGACGAAGAGGGCCGCCGGAGTGGCCCAAAGCCAGGCGCTGGCTGCCTTGATGTTGGCGAGAATCTTCAGCGGGGATTCGTCCTCCGGTTGCGGCTTGTGCTTAGGCGGCTCGATTAAGAAAAGGGTGGCCAGGAAGCAACCCACCGCCATGGCCAGAGTGAGGTAGAGTGGGAAGCGCAGGGTTTGCGCGGCTTCGAAATGTGTCGCCACGCCGAGCCACTCACCGACTTGGTTGAGGAAGGTGTGGTCGTACGTCGCGGCCCCGAGCAGCATGGCAAAGAAGAAGGCGCCGGAGCTGACGCGGCCGAGCAGTTCGAGGACGCGAGGCCATTCCTCCTGGCGGCCTTCACTCAGGAGGGAGTCATAAGCCAGGGCTTCGTCGGCGCCGCTCGCGCTGGCTTCGGCAATGCCACCGAGGATCCGGTTCCCGAGCAGGACGGCGAAGAGCCACCAGCCCATGTTCGCCGGAGCAAAGGCGATGAGCGCGATCTCGGCCACCATGAAGGCTCCGGCGATCACCACCATGGTTTTGCGGCCGAGCCAATCGGCGCAGGCACCCGAGGGGATTTCGAACACCACAATCGTGATGGCCCAGGCGACATTGAGCAGGTTGTACTGCTCCAGCGTCATCCCGAGATCGAGGAAAAGGATGCTCAATACCGGGTAATAGAACCGCGCGTTGAACAACACCCGAAAAGCAATGAAGAGGGGGATGTTGCGCTCGGCGTAACCGGGGGAGGCCTCAGACATGAGCCCGCCACTGTGCGGAAGCACATCGCAAATAGCGAGTGTGATCTCGTTGGGCTAGCTTCTAAGGCCGCGGTCCGACTTCCACCGTGATGAGCTTGGTTTGCCCGGCGCGGTTGATTTCCAGCTCCACATCGCTGCCAATGCTGGAGTAGGCGACGAGCTGGAGCAGATCGCTGACTTGGCGTACTCTGATGCCCGCGTACCGCATGATGATGTCGCCCGGCTGGATGCCCGCGCGGATCGCGGGGGAAAGGTTGCCCACTTGATGGACGTAGATGCCGGCGCTTTCGGACGGTGGCTGGTACGCGCTTTGTCGGGTATCCGTCGATGAGATGGAGACACCCAACCAAGGTTTGCCCGCGGTGAGCTTCTGCACTTCCGCGGTGATGGGTTGGCCCTCGGCAATATCGCGTTCCAGGACTTCCTCACCGCCGGGGGTGAAGAAGCGTGAGTCTTTCCAGCCGGCGAAGCGGTCGCCGAAGCGGTTCACGGCGAA
>CAWUJC010000738.1:0-1633 GCA_963922355.1 uncultured bacterium
AGCGGCACAAATCTCTACGTCTTTGCCCTGGACTTGGATTCCGGCAGCCTCAGCACTTTGTACAATCCTGATCTGGCTGCCCCGGGTGCTGCTGACCACTCCTTCACCAATGCGGCTAACTTGGCCGGCATCAGTGTGGAAGAAATTAGCTTGGTCTTTGGTGGCGACCTTACCTCCGGCTTTATCTTTGATGAAGTCCGCTTGGGCAACAGCTTTGCTGATGTGACGCCGTTCACGCCAATCCCTGAACCGACTTCCGCCGCGCTGGTTCTGGGTGGCCTGGGCCTGTTGGCCTGCCGCCGCCGCCGCTAAATCTTTGAGTTAACTTGAGTGAGGTTAAGCGAAGCGGCTGAGTACCGTTTCGTTCCAGGCCGTCAGCCTCCGGGTTGGCGGCCTGCTTTTTATGGCGAATCGGGGAGAGGCACATCTTACCTGACTCTCAGTTCGATCGCCCTTGCACCTTCGCGCAAAGTTTGATGAAGTGCCCCTTGATGGGAAAAACGTCCCAACCCAAACGCCCGGTGACGATCAAGGATCTGGCCAATCGCCTGAAGCTCTCCACCGCCACCATTTCGCTCGCGCTGCGCAACCACCCGCGTATTTCCACGACCACCCGCGAACGCGTCCGCGCGACCGCTGACAAGCTGGGCTACAAGCCGAACCCGATGGTCAGCTCGCTCATGGCGCGCATCAGTACCGGGCGGGAGAACAACCAAGGCGTCGTCTTGGCGTGGCTGAACTGCCATCGGGATGAGCGGTTCTTTCAACACCCCAAGAGCTTTAACCATGGGCTCTTTCAAGGCGCTTATGACCGTGCTGAGGAACTTGGCTACACCCTGGAAGAGTTTTATCTCAAAACCCGGGGCATGACGATGGCCCGGATGCAGCAGATTCTCGAGACCCGCGGCATCACCGGGCTGATCATTCCGCCTCTGCCCGCCGCACGCGGCCATCTGCGATTTAAATGGGAGCAGTTCACTTCAGTTGCTATCGGCCATAGCATGGCCCGCCCCCAGCTTCACCGCGTCAGCCCCGACCAATACCACAACATTCGCCTCGCCATCCGTAAACTTGTTCACGCCAAGAAAAGCCGCATTGGCTTAGCTCTATTATGCGTGGATGGGCGTCCCAATACGGACAACCGTCTCGATAATCGTTGGTCCGCAGCCTATGCCCAATACCAAATGGGCCTTCCAAGCAAACAACGTATCCCCGTTCTCTATTACCAACCGGAAGAACGGGCGAAAGTCCGCCGCTGGTTCGAACGCTATCAACCCCAAGCGATTCTCGGCGACTCCCCGTGCGTCAAGTGGTACCTAGAAGAAATTGGGCTGCCGAACGGAAGCACGTACCATCTCGTCCAGCTCGACTGGGCAGAAGAACAAACAAACTTTTTTGCTACCGTCGACCAACAACCTCGCCAGGTGGGAGCTGCTGCCGTTGACCTCCTCACCGCCCAATTACAGCGCAACGAGCGGGGCATCCCTGAGACACCCAAGCTGGTCGAAATTCCCGGTGTCTGGCGCATGGAAGAAGCCTAAGCAGTCCCATTCGCCACCGTTTTGTTAAACGGTCTAACTAAGGCCTGACTTTGTCAATCCGTTGCCATGGAGATGATGGGAGAGCAATCAAC
>CAWUJC010000739.1:0-1628 GCA_963922355.1 uncultured bacterium
TTCCAGCAGACGGGCTGTGGGGACATGCGGCTGTTCTACAATTACTTTCGCGTGCTCCCGTCGCACGTGATCGACGGCGAGCCAATTGACTTTACCCATCGCTGGGACCTGGAAAACGAGACGGCGTCGCCCGGCTATTACCGCTGTGACTTAGCGGAGTTCGCACACGGGAAGTCACTCAGTGCCGAGCTAACCGTCAGCCCTAAATGCGCGGTGCACCGTTACGCCTTCCCGGCGGAGGCACGTGGTCGCTTGCTGTTGGATTTCTGCACCGGAGGCATTGATGGCGGCAGCAAAGAACGCTGGATAAATCCGGAAGAAATCCACGCCCGTCTTCTCTCGCCGACTTCCGTGGAGGGCACGGTGGTTTACCAGGGCGTTCCCTTTTCCTTTTACCTACACGTCAACATGCCGGTGGCAGGTTCCGGCTTTTGGCGGGATGGCATCCCGATCGACGACGACAAATTGGAGCTCATCGGTTTAGCCGGGGGGCCGCCTTCCTTCGGTCTGTTCTTTGATGCCGAGGGCACCGGCGGCACGGCGGAAGTACGGATCGCGTTTTCCCTGCGCGGGGTAGATCAAGCGATCGATAATTTTGGCGAAGTGGACGGCTACGGCTTCGAGGAAGTCAAGGAGATGGCCGAAGATGCCTGGAGCATGCACCTGGGCAAGATTGAGGTCCAAGGCGGGAGTGATGCGCAGCGCACTCAATTCTACACCGCCTTTTACCAAAGCCTGATCAAACCTTGCGACCTCACGAACGAGAGTCCCTTCTGGCTCCAGAACACGCCGTTCTTTGTCGATTTCTCCACCATGTGGGATATCTATAAAACGCAGCTCCCACTCGTGCTTTCCCTGTATCCGGAGACGGGCCACCGGATCATCGAAGGGTTGCTCAAGACGGGAGAAAACCTGGGCCACCTTCCCGTCGGCTACGTCTTGGGTGAGAACATCGAGACCTTCTCTAAACAGTGCAGCGCAATCGCGCACCTCACGTTCTACGATGCCTTTGTCCGCGGCTATGATATTGATTGGCTGCGCGCTCTCGACGTTATGCTGGCCGACTTCAAAAGCGGCAAAGGGGCGGTCTTCTTGCGCAACGGCTACGTCTATCCGTTTACGCACACACTGGATCTCTCTGAAGCCAGTTCGGTGACGGCGCAGATTGCCCACGCGCTGGGGAAGCACGAAATCTTCGAGCGGATGCAGAATCTGGCCGAGCGCTGGCGCTACGTCTACGACGACGAGGAAGGCCGTCTGGGCATGTCCGATTACTACGAAGGCGGCGCCTGGAACTACAGCTTCCGCCTGCACTACGACATGGTCAGCCGGATCAGTCTCTATCCGAAAGTGCAGGACTTCGTCGACGATTTGGACGACTTCTTTGGCTATGGCAAGGAGGCCGCCGAGCAACTCGGCCCGCCGCCCACTGACCGCAACAAGGAAAAACGTGGCTACGCCCTCAACCGCTTCACCGGCCTGAACAACGAGCCGGACATGGAAACGCCTTACGCCTACATCTACGCCGGGCGGCACGACCGCACCGCCGAAGTGGTGCGCGAGGCGATGCGCTACCAGTACCGGCCGGAACCCGGCGGTTTGCCCGGCAACGACGACAGCGGCGCTAT
>CAWUJC010000740.1:0-1626 GCA_963922355.1 uncultured bacterium
GTGGCCAAATCCACCAAGTGCGGGGCAATCGCCGCACCGGTGCCGCCACCCCGCCCGACGATGCTCGCCAGGTGCTGGCAGCCGCTGGCCGCGAGCTTCAGCTCTTCCACGTTTTCGATCAGGCATTCACGGGCCGATTCCACTTCGCCGCTCGTGCCAAGACCATGCAGCGTATCGCGACCTAACAGCATTTTCTCCCGCACCACGGAGCCGTCCAGCGTCTCCATGTCGGTGTCCAACGCCCAAAGGTCAAACTGGTTGTGGCCATGCAAAACCAACTGGTCCAGCGTGCTGATGCCCGTTTGCCCGATACCCAGCACGCGAAGAGGTACGCGTCCGTTGGCTTCGGTGCCGCAAGGCCCGTCGAGGTTAAATTCAATCATTCGTCTGTCTCCTGTCTTCTCGTTCTTCCGTGGTTGCTGTCTGTCGATTTAAAAGAGGCGCATGCCAGCGAGTACTCGCTTGAAGGATTCCCGTACGCGGGCTAGGCCACGCACCGGTGGGGCTTCCAATTCGGCACGTTGGGCGAAACGCAGCAGCCCCATCACCGTGCTAAGGTCCGGGCGCTTGGCGTAATTCTGATCGCCGTCGAGCGGGAACTGGTGAGCTAACTCGACGTGGCCGGGGAAGATGCTCCGCGCCAATGGCAACAGCCCATTGACCTGGCTGGCTCCTCCGGTGAGGTAAACCGTGCCGGCAAAGTTCTCCCAGAAGGGCTGCGCTTCGAGATCCTGGCGAATGATTTCCAGCGTCTCGGCCTGGCGGGCCTGCATGATGGTGGCGAGCGACTCGCGGTAAATCCGGCGCTCTTCGAAGTTGTAAGCCTGCGGCATGGTGATGACGTCATGCTGGCGCCCTTCTTCCAGGATCACCGAACCTTCGGTCTTCTTCAGCTCTTCCGCCTTGGCGTACGGAATCTTCAAGCCCGCCACGATGTCGTTCGTAACGTGATCGCCGCCCACGCCAAGCACGCCGCTGTGCACCACCGCGCCTTTTTCGTAAGCAACCCAGTCCGTCAGACCACCGCCGAGATTGACCACGACCGCACCCGCCATCTTGCGGCTGCGATTGAGCACTGCCTGCGCCGTCGCGTAGCTGCTCAGCGCGTAGTTCTTCACGTCGATGGAGAGTTCTTTGACGCAACGGATGGTCGTGAGCAGGCGCGTCGAGCGACCGTACACCAAGTGGTAATCCGCCCCAAGACGCTTGCTGGCCAAGCCGAGCGGATTGTCGGTGATCGAATTGTCATCCAAGACGTAATGCTGCAAGAGATCGTGCACCAGCGAATAGTCACTTGGCAAAACGTGGTTCTGGGCCTGGTTGCGGAGATCTTCCAGATGGTACTCCGCCACTTCGTCTTCCGATTCCGGAATGACCACGCTGTGGCGAACGTTCTTGCTGTGAATGTGCGCACCAGAGATCGCGAGATAGACCTCATTGATCACCACGTCAGTTTTGTTCTCGGCATCATTGAGCGCGTCGTAAACACAGCGCTGCGCCGTCTCGAAGTCCACAATCTCACATTTTCGCACCTGGCCAGACGGGCTCTCGCCCACACCCAGGAGGGCAAGGCTACCGTCCGAGCGGATTTCTCCGACGGCAACGGCGATTTTGGTGCTACCGACC
>CAWUJC010000741.1:0-1622 GCA_963922355.1 uncultured bacterium
GAGTTCTCTCCGGTGGGGTACTTCCCGTCGTGGTCTCGCGCGTAGGCCGTCATCGCCTCGCCGATTTGGCGAAGCATATCCAAGCGCCAGGCCTCCTGCCCGTTGATGGGGTGGTGGGTCCCGGTATTCAGCAAGACTTGGCCAAGCCCTAGAACCAAGGTGACCAAGGCTAAAGCCCCAATGAGATGCACCGGCAGGATACGAAAGCGCCGGGAACTTTCCTTCGGCTCATTCTCGGGGGTGGATTCGTCAGGATTCATCGAAGCTAGGGTTGCGTCACCGGAACAGCGCGAGGCGGCGGCGTGGTTTTCTTTTTCTGGGCATCAGGTTTCTTGGCCGGAGCTTTCGGCTCGCGGGGAGCAAAGCCAAAGGTCTTGGCTAGCTGAGGATACTTCTGGCGTAAAGCGGCGCGTAGCTCTTCCGCTTCGGTCTTCCTCCGAATCTGCTCCAGGTAGCGCGCTTTCTTGATGTTCAGGCGGATGACATCAATGGGCTGGTCCGCCAGCTTGATCGCCTCGTCGTAAGCCTGGAAGGCTTCCTCGCGGTACTTCTTGTTCAATTTCAGCGCCATATCCCCGTAGGTCTCCCAAAGAAAGCTGGTGGGCTCTTGGTCTCGCACCATCGGGCGCTTGAGGTCCTTTAGTTCCAGCGGCTCTTTGGGATCACGCAGCCGCTGCCAGAGCCGCTGGCTCATCAGCCAATCCGTCAGCTCGGTCCGTTCTTTCTCGGACTTGGCCAGTGCCTCCGGCAAGGGCAACGCAAAGGGTCGGTAAAGCGGGTCGCCCACCATCACCGCCATCCAAGACAGCGCCTTCTGCGCCATGTAGGCTGATTCCGCAAAGGTGAAATGTTGGGTCAGCCGATCAACAAACACATCAATGTGCGGCGTAAAATCCAAGAAAGGCTCGTACACCGTCCCCAAGCTGGCCGCGGCCCCTGACTTCAACAACGGGCCCGCCCAAATACGACCGCTCCCCCCCTGGCGGAGACTTTCCGCGCTGTAAGAGTGGAGGTGGTAGGCGATCGCCCCGCGAGTAAAGCGACGCGGTTTGACGAAGAACGGCGCCTCGGCCCGGTGCTTGTACCAGCCAGCGTAAAAACCCACGTCGTTGATCGGTTCCGTGGTTGGAATCAGGTGCTTGTTATTGTTTAAGGTGACGTCCCAACCTTCTCGGCGAAAGAGTGTAAAGGCCCCGCGAATCCAATCGTCTCCCCGTCGATAATTATCTCCCTTCTTCAAGCCCCGCATATCAAAGACCGCACGGCCAACCAAGCGCGTCCGCTCCGCGTAGAGGGCATCGTCGATCATCCGGCGCACGACGTTGGGGTTGGGCCCGTCGAGCCGTGTCACCAAGATCACCTTGCGGGCATCCACCGCATCGAAGGGGCGCGGGTAGCCGGAAAAAAAGTACGGATTAGGAAGCAGCCCGCTGACGGGGAGACCCAACGTGGGTAAAGTGGCTAACTCACTGTCGACCGAAGCACCGTTGTTGTTCGCTGCCTTGGCGTTGGAGAGCACATCATTCCGCGCCGGGTCGTTCTTGATCTTCAACGGCACGCCATGCATCAGCACCATGGCCCAGACTTCATTCCGCGTCGCTTGCTGCACGGGAATCTTCCGT
>CAWUJC010000742.1:0-1621 GCA_963922355.1 uncultured bacterium
TTCTTCGGCGGGTCCTGCATGACTTGCAAGCGGCCATCAATGCGATAGCGCAAGCGGAGGGACTTTTCCAGCGGCTCCAAGTGGATGTCGCTCGCCTTCATCCGGTGGGCTTCCACGATCATGAGGTGCACCATTTTGATGATCGGAGCATCGGCGGCAGAGGCATCGGCCTCGTCGCCTTCTTGACCACTGGTGCGAATTTGCAGCTCGTCGCCTTCGTCGCCGCTAAGGAGGCTGCCCACGGCGGCGTCGAGATCGCCGTAAAAGCGCTCGATGGCGGACTCGATTTCCTTTTGCGGGGCGACCACGCAATGGATTTCCATGTTAAGCACGCTGGTAAGCGTGTCGATGGTGTCAAAGTCGTACGGGTCGGAAATGGCGATGCGTAAGCCGCTGTCGGTGAAGTCGAGCGGGATAACGCTGAAGCGCTGAACCATCTCTGGCTTGAGCGCGCTCAGGGCGTCTTGGTTGACGTCCTCGATCTTCTGCATGGCGTCATAGCCCGCGTCATCTGCCATGGTCCGCAGAACGTCCATCTCGGTGACCAGACCTTGGCGGATAAGATGCTCAATCGGACCGGCCCCATTTTGGGCGGCTGCCGCGCGAGCGTCTTCGGCATCGGTGGGCTGGATGCGTCCGCTGTTGATCAGCAGTTCCAGGATGTAATCTTCATTTCCGCTCACAGCAGGGGAGGTAAAACTTGTTTAACGTAAGGTAGCAACAAGGTGCTGCCAAGTTGTTTGTCCGGCAAAAATAGCGATCTTGCTTTCTGGAGAATGCGAAGTCGTTGCCATGTCATGACGTTGTCAAAGCCAGGGGGAAAGGGCCGTGCTATTCGCTCTCCAACGGCTGGTCGGAGGCGGTGCCCGTCAGCGGATCGGTGCTGCGTAGGCGCTGGGCCAGGGTCGTGGCGAGGCCGACCATCATGTGATTTCCGGCCACCGGGTTATCGGCCATGAAGTTCATCAACTCCTCGCGGCTGATGCGCCAGACTTGGCAGAAGTCGTTTGCGATGACGGAGGCGCTGGCCGGGCCGGGGTCAAAGACGGAAACTTCGCCGAAGATTTCGCCTGCCTCAATTTCGGTGACATGGAGTTCACCCAAATCGGAGGCGCGCTTGACGGTCAACTTACCCGCCACCAAGACGTGCAAGTGGTCCTGGTTATTGCCTTCTGCGATAATGGTTTGGCCATTTTGGGCCGGGAGGAATTCTCCGTATGAGCTGAGCAGTTCGACATCGTCGTCGCGCAAACCGGCGACCCAGCTAACCCGCGGTAGTTGCGGCATTCCGTTCGACATAAACTACTTCTGTAGGATTTTCCAGTCCATGTCAATCGGGATGTCGACGTTGGGCGTAAAATGTGCAAACGAGGTTTCTACAACCGCTCCCAGATGGCAGAGAGGTAGGCCACGCTTAGCCCCATCACTTCCAGATTAAATCGGGCTTGGCTCTCAAAGGGAGCCGTGGCGATGATAATCTCCGACCCGGCTTGCGCGGCCTCCAGAATGACTTCCTGCACCAGAGCTTGGTGGCAGCCGCGCTCTTCGAACTCCGGTAAGGTGGCGGCTTGGGAGAGGTAGGCCACGTCATCACCGAGGTAAAGCATGGCAGCGGCGGCGG
>CAWUJC010000743.1:0-1619 GCA_963922355.1 uncultured bacterium
CGGTTCCAAGATGGCCGAGTCAAAGCGCTCGCGTTGCAGGTAATCGGCCCAGCCCTCACGCGCCTGCAAGGTGGCATAAAGCTCCACCATGCGCGCGTCTCCGTGGAATTCGTTACGATCGTCGAAGCTGATCTTGAATTTCGGCCCTAGGTGATAAGCCAACGGGCCACCGTTCCACGTGGTGGTAAAAGGCCTTTTATACAACTGCGACTGGGCGCGAATCACTTCAAGCGTTTCAGGCGTGACGTTGTAAGCCCCCACCCGCAAGGTCGCGGCAGCTGGAGTCAGGAGAAAGATTCCTACGACGAAAAGCGCCAGCGCGGGAGCCTGCCACAGGTAGCTGCGACTCTGTTGTTCATACTCGCTCAACTTAGCCACGCGCTTGCCCGCCTCGCCCCGCACCCAAACACAGAAGGCACCGCCCCAGTCGCGGCAAATCGGCACCGCGGCAACCAAGAGAAGGATCAACACATGCCGCTGGCTCTGGGTGGCGAAGTACGCGAAGACCACCAAGGGTAAAACACTCTCCCAGCCCAAGACGGCGCGCCCCGGGAGCAAGCGACCGACAATCAGCAACGCCACGATGATGAGGTACCCCACGGCCAAGGCATTGCCCGAAGCTAGATCCAACGGCCGGTACTCGTCGTAGAAGGCGTAGCTCTGCACCTCAAAGACCATGTGCCAAATCATCCCGTGGAGCTTCCAGCCAAACGGACTAAGCAAGGTCACGAGCCCCGCGACTGCTCCAAAAACCGCCCAGCGGAGAGCGGCATCGTCGAGGATTCTCTGCCCATATCGCCAGCGATCAATTAACCGACCAAGCCAGGCTAACCCCCAGAAGAGCAAGGCCGTCACGAAACCGCCGTGCACGTTGACCCAGAGGACAAGCAAGGCAAGCAGACCTAGCCAGGCCCAGGGTGTCAGCCCCTGACGATAGCGATACCAGGCCGCGAGGAAGACCGGCAAGAGGAGGTAGTTCAGCAATTGAGGCCGGAGCAGCCAGTGGGCATGGAGAAGAATGACCGCCAAGCAGACGTAGACCAAAGCCACCGGCCAGGGGATTTTCTCGCCCATCAAGAGCCGCCACAGGGCGAGCGGGATCAAGGCAAAGGCGACCACGCCCAAGGCAAACGCCAGAGGGACGCCACCGATGATGTCAACGCCACCGATCCCGAGGTCAAACAACCACTGGTGTTGCATCCAGGGTTGCTGGGCAAGGGTATAGGTAAAAGGATCCGTGGCCAGGATCGGGCCCGCCTCCCACGCCAGTTTGCCAGCCGCCAGATGGCGGGAGGTGGCCGGGTCCGTTAAAAAATGGGCATCCGCGCCAAAGATACCGGCGAGGGTGAGTGCAAAAAGCAGCAGTCCTAAACTGGGCCAAAGCCAACGCCGTTGGCGAACGGCGGGTTCTTCGTACATCTGATACTTGGCCATGGCTGATGAGAAAAAACTAAGTCTCAACTATGCGCCTCTTCCCCGTCGATCGCCACCTAGAAAAACAAAACGGGCCGGACCCATGTGTCTAGGCCCGGCCCGTCCTCGTGGAGTTGGTGCGGCTTTCGGAACCGCGCCACGTCATCCCTTAGCTGGGATTGTAGGAGTTGGCGTCTTCGATCGTA
>CAWUJC010000744.1:0-1619 GCA_963922355.1 uncultured bacterium
GTCACCCCGGCGTTCAGAGGCGTACTCACGAAGCCTTCTCCTTCTTCATCTGAAAGCCGGCCAAAGCCGTGAGCAAGCGGTGGCGGTGCTCTTTCCCTTTATCCGGCTCAAACTGTTGGCCCGGCAGGAGTAGGCCATAAAACAAGTTTTCTTCGTCCGCTTCCACGATCCACTTTGCCAACTGGCTCAGCCGGGATTCGGGATCGAGACCATCCAGCGCCTTCCACGGGAACCAGAGACGCCCGGCTCCGCCACCGGTAAACTGCTTCACCATCATGGGCATGCCGCGAGCGACGGCCTTCCAGTCAATGTGGCGCTGGGGCTCTCCTGGAAGATAGGCTCGCACGCCGTAAAAATCATCGCCCCCGCTCCGAGTTCCGGCGTCTTGGTCTTGGGCATCGTAAACAATGTCGGGGAAGGGGCTGTCGCCCTTCAAGGCGGGATACACAATGTAGGGCTGCCGCAGCAGGGCCTCGGTGCGAACCCCAATGATGCCGAGGGGAAACTCAGACTCCAGCGTAGCGCTTTCGATGTTGTACAAGCCCCGCCGAGGGGCCGGAGCCACGAGTTCCACCAGTTCCGTATCGCCCGGTGCCACTTCGTCCAGAAAGGCGGTCACTTCCTGACCGTCCATCGGTACGCGTAACGCTAAGGCCGAAATAGGCTGGCGTGAGCTATTGTGCACCTGAAGGGTAAAGCGCAAATCACTCCCCGCAAAAACCGGCCAACTGGCCCCGGGCCGCACCGTGACCGAAGCCAAGTTGCGATGGCTGTAGACCGACGAGACCACCGCCATGCCCACCAGCCAAAAGAGGATCAAGTAGACCAGATTGTTGTCGTAATTGACGGCGGCCAGCAGGGTGGCCAAGAGAATGAGCCCCAGAACAAGGCTATGCCGGGTAGCGTAAAAACGGACGCGGCTCATGGCGGCAAGTTACCTCACTTCGACCGACTTCACCAATTGCTCGGCAGAACTCATGCCGCTGGTTTCCGCCTCGGCCATGGCTCCGCCCAGGCGATGCGCCATCACGCTCGGCGCAACGGCCTGGACATCCTCAGGCAGCACCATCTCGCGCCCTTCCATCAAAGCCCAAGACTGCGCGCACCGCTGGAGCGCCAAGCCAGCGCGAGGCGACAGCCCCTCGCCCATGCGGACGCTTTGTCGGCTGGCAGCGAGGAGGTCCAAGATGTACTCCAAAATGGGTTCTGACACGTGGATGGCCTCGGCCTCGGCCTGCAAGCTCTTCAGCTCATCTTCGTTTAACACCGAGTCCAAGTCCTTGAGCATGCGACGGCGGTTCGGCCCGCGAAGCATCTCACGTTCGGCCGAACGATCCGGGAAGCCTAGCTCCACGCGCATCAAAAAGCGGTCGAGCTGGGATTCCGGCAACGGGTAAGTCCCCACCTGGTGCAGAGGATTCTGCGTGGCGATCACAAAAAACGGATCTGGCAGATGATAGGTCTTCCCATCCACCGTCACCTGCCCTTCTTCCATCGCTTCCAGGAGGGCGCTCTGAGTCTTAGGCGTGGCGCGGTTCACTTCGTCCGCCAAGATCATCGGGGCAAAGATCGGCCCCTGGTGAAAGCGGAATTCCTGAGTATTCTGGTCAAAAATCGAA
>CAWUJC010000745.1:0-1613 GCA_963922355.1 uncultured bacterium
CGTACTCAATCGGGTTTTGGGTGGCGATGACGAAGAAGCCTTCCGGCAGCGGATAGGTCTTACCGTCGGCGCTGACTTGGCGTTCCTCCATCGCTTCGAGCAGTGCGGACTGCGTCTTGGGCGGGGTGCGGTTGATTTCGTCGGCCAGAACGATGTCAGCAAAGACCGGACCTTCGATGAAGCGGAAGGACTGGCTGTCGGGCTGAAAGACGTTGGTGCCAATCAGATCAGAGGGCATCAGGTCGGGGGTGAACTGGATGCGCTGGTAACGCAGGTCGAGGCTCGCGGCGAGGGCTTTGGCGAAGAGAGTTTTCGCCAAGCCAGGGACGCCTTCGATGATGATGTGGCCGCCGGCCAAGAGCCCGATCAGGGCCTGCTCAATGAGCGCCTCCTGTCCCAGGATGACTTTCTTGATCTCGCTGCGGACAGCTTCAAAACGGCTGGTAATGCTGTCGGTCATGAAACGGTATGTTGGATTTGGATGAGTTGTTGGGAAGCCTTGAGCCAACTGTTGGGCGGCAGGCCATGGGTGAACTTATCGCCATCGAAGCGGACGGCGAGTTTTTTCCACGCCGGGAGTTCCGGGTAGAGCTTTGCCAGTCGCTTGGCGATAACGTCGTGGGGCGTATCAGCCGGGAGCTCGAGCTTCTTCAGCACGAGCTGGTGGGTCTGGTCGAAGAGGTATTTGACGGTGGCGTTGCGGAGGTTGGCCCGGCGGTAGAGCTTGGCCATTGAGCGGACAAAGTCGCGGGTGGAGCGGGCGGGCTGTTGACGCAAGGGGATGATTTGCCCCCAGCGCTGGCGCTCGGAGATGAGGAAGATGAGCAGGCCAAGGAGGATGAGCCCGCCGGTCATGCGCACGGCGGGAAGCTGAAGAAGCTCCTCCACGGGATAATGGATGAGGAAGCCATGGCGCGTTTCATCAAACAGGACGCTGGGCGCGGGTTGACCGTTGGGTTGGAGCAGCCCGAGAAGAAAGTTGAGGTTGTCCCGCTGGTTGATGAATTCGTTGTCGAGGAACGAAGACGTCGTGGAGAGGGTGATCTGGCCTGCGCCCCAGGTACGAGTGGCCACGACCGGGCCAATGGGCAAGTTCCAGAGGGGGCGAAACTCGGGAGGGAGTTGGGGGAGGATGGAGCATTGGGCGACTTCCAATTCCTGGCCGTTGAGATTGGCGGGCAGACCGGGTGATGGCTTGAGCACGTAGCGGTTGCGGCGGAAGCCTAAGAACTCGGCGCTGCGGTCGTAAGTGTTTTTCTTGCGGTACGCTTCCGTGATCTTGATGCCGAGGGTGTCGAGCAGGCGGCTGCCGTCCTCCGTTTCCCAGAACTCGCCGAGGAGGAGGAGGTGGTTGCCTTCTTTCACCCAGTTCATCAAGTACTGCTGTTCTTGTGGGGAGATCTTGCGGTAGGTGGCCAGAGGTTGGCGGGAGAGGATGAGGACGCTGCCCTTACTTTCGTTGGAGGCGAGTTCGCGCCAAGGTTGGCGCCAGCGCTCCACCGGCCAGTGGAGCTGGCGGAGAGTGAGGTAGAGGGCTTTGGTGCCACCGGGAGCCGGATTAAAGGTGGACGCCTGCCATCCGTCCGTCACGTTTTGCTGCTTACCCGAGGTCA
>CAWUJC010000746.1:0-1610 GCA_963922355.1 uncultured bacterium
AGCAAGCAGCAGAAAGTGGCGTTGGATGCGCATGAATGTGTTTTTATACATAAGACCGTAAATTATCAAGCCCCTTCTTGGTTCTTCCTGATTTGCACAAAGAATGCCAACTCATCCTCCTTTTCACCACCTAGGACTAGAAAACTTTTTTACGTTTTTTCCTTCTGCCTTTTGACGGAGTTGCTACAAAGCCGAGATGGAATGGCCGATGATTCTCGTGCTGGTAATCTTGGGCTTGGTCATGCTTGCGTTCATCTTCGAGCTGGCCAGCCCGGACCTGATTGCCATGGGGGCCTTCTGTGCCCTCTTCATCACCGGTGTCACGCCCATCGGAGACCTGCTGAATGTCTTCACCAATCCGGCCCCGATCACCATCGCCTGTATGTTCATCGTCACGGCCGCGCTGCAAAAGTCCGGCGCTATTGATGACATCACCCACCTACTCACGACGCACCTCCCCGCACCGCTGCGGGTCATTCTGCTCATCCTGACGCTCTTCGTGGGCATCTGCTCGGCCTTCGTCAACAACACGCCCATCGTAGCGCTGTTCCTGCCCGTCCTCCTCGCCCTGGCCCGCGAGCGCGGCTTTGCGGCCAGCAAGCTCCTCATCCCCCTCTCCTATGCCTCGATTATGGGCGGCTGTTGCACGCTGATCGGCACCTCGACCAACATCATCGTCAACGGCATCGCCGTCGAGCTCGGCTACGCTCCCATCGCCTTCTTCGAACTCGCCTGGATCGGCCTACCCTTCCTTGCGATCGGTGTCATCTACCTGTCCACCGTCAGCCCCTGGCTACTACCTGAGCGCCAAAGCCTGACCGCTATCCTGAGCCCGGAGGATCGCCGCCAACACCTTTGCCAGGTCCTGGTGAAGCCCGACTCGATCCTGATCGGCCAAATGCTGACGGAATCGCCCCTTGTCACCCGCGGCAAGGACTACCGCGTACTGCAAGTGCGCCGCGACGGGCGCACCATCCTGGCACCAATGGATCAGATCAAAATCCGCAAATTTGACCGCTTTCTCATCTCGGCCTCCGAGCGCCACATGGTCAAAGGCCCCCAAAACACCCAGCAGCTTGAGCCCGAAGTCCAAGACGAACTCGGTCTACAAAGCCTGTCGACCATCCAAGGCAGCATCATCGAAGGCGTCATTTCGCCTCACTCCAGCCTGCTGGGCAAAAGCATCCGCGACATCAACTTCCGCCAAAAGTACGGTATGTTGGTCCTCGCCCTCCACCGCCACGGCCAAAACCTCTCCAAGAACTTCCTGGACGAGAAATTGGAGTTTGGTGACACGCTGCTTATCCTCGGCGCCACCTCCACCTTTGCCGAACTCCAGGAATCCGGCGACTTCATGCTGCTGGAAGACGAACTGCCGCAGAACTTCCGTCGTCCCAAGGCCAAGTGGGCTTGGCTAGCCATTGCCGCCGTCGTGGTGCTGGCCGCAGCGAATATCCTCCCCATTGTTGCCGCCGGACTGCTGGCCGTGCTCTTCGTGCTTGCGACCAAATGTCTGGATTCGGAGGAAGCCTACAAATCCGTCGACTGGCAGATCATTTTCCTCATTTACGGCATGCTGGGCATCGGCCAAGCCATGCAGAATACCGGCA
>CAWUJC010000747.1:0-1608 GCA_963922355.1 uncultured bacterium
ACATCCTCGGTCCGTACGGCAGCCAAACCGTCTACCAATTGTAATGCATTCTAAGCTCGGCCCTGAAAGATATCGATGTTGCGCCAGGGGCCGTAGACCCAGCGTAGACCGAGGGCCACGCTCAGCAGGATGATGTAAACCATCCCCATCAGCCAAGGCCCCCACGATTCCAGGTGCGGCAAGTAGAAGGCCACCGCCAATCCACCAGCCACGAAGATGCTGACGCACATCACGGCCGTCACCACCGCTGGCCACATCGTATCGCCTGCCCCGCGCAAGGCGTTGACGAAGACGATGGCCATGGCGTCGAAGATTTGGAAGATGGCCGAAATGACCATCACGCCAGCCCCGATGTAGATAATCTCCTGCGCTTCCTCCTCGCCCAAATTGACGAAGACCGCGACCAACTCATACCGGAAGAGGAAGAAGAAGAGCGCCATCAGCCCCATGTAGCTCATGCAGAGTTTGAGCGCGACCCAGACATGACGGACGGCTAACTCCTTGTCGCCCGCGCCAATGGCCCGACCCACCATGGCTTGCAGCACATGGCCAACGCCGACTGGCGGCATGAAGGAGAGGTGCATGTAGCGCACCGCGATCGTCGTCGCCGCCAACTGCGCCGTGCCAAACCATCCGACCAACCAGACGAGCGCCACGCCCCAGCTCATCAGGTCGAACAAAAACTGGAAACCCATCGGCGCGCCGAGGCGAAACATCTCCCACTGAGCGCGCCATTCCAGCCGCACTTGGCGCGTGCCATACACCCGGGCGCGATCTCCGGTGAGGAAGTGCACCAACAACCCAATCGCCTGCGCGAAGGTTGCCAGGACCGTGCCCCAAGCCGCCCCGGCAAAGCCGAGTTCCGGAAAGCCAAAGTGCCCGAAGATGAGCAGGTAATTCAGCACAATGTTGAGCAACGCCCCACCCAGCGCGAACCAAAACAGCAACGCCGTGCGGTGAATCCCAATGTAGAAATTGGAAATCGACTGCATGACCAAGAACGCCCCGCCGCCGAGCAGGCTGATCTGGAAGTAGAGTTCCTCGAGTGCTTCAACCTCTGGATCATGCTCCAGCCAACCAAAAATCCATGGCGCCAACGGCCACAGGCCCAGGATCAGAAAGCCAAAGACCACGGCCAGAAAAATCCCCTGCCAGGTGTAATGTCCGCAGCCTTCCAGTTGCTTCTTCCCCAGACACTGCGAGACGAAGGTGTTGATCCCGGCCAAAAGCCCCATGACGAAGGCCACCGGGATAAAGTAAAACAATCCGGCCGGGAGGGCCGCGGCCAGGGCATCGGCCCCCAACCACTTCACCATGTAGGCGTCAGTAAATTGCATGACCACCTGGGTGGTCTGGATCGCGACCATCGGCGCTGAGAGCTTGAGCAAATTCCACATGCTCGCCTCGGGCGGCGGCGGCGAAGCGTCACGCTCCTCGGGCACAGCCGGGCCGTCCGGCGGAACGGGAGCCATGGGCTCGTCCGACGGTTCGGGGTGAACCGGGCTGGAGGAATCGGAATTCATGCGTCGAAACTGGGTCAATGCGCATCATGAGACGTAAGGTCAACACTACACGTTCTATGAGGTTAGCAAGACAATAGAACCCGCA
>CAWUJC010000748.1:0-1608 GCA_963922355.1 uncultured bacterium
CAAGCAGGCCCTCGGCCTCGTCGGCGTGGGTGGGGACGAGGCGAAAAGTGAAGGCGTAGCGGATCGTCTTGGGCCGGACTTCGGCAACGCGCAGCTCAATGTCCACCTGGTCTTCAAACCGCAGCGGGGCCTTGTAGTCGGCGCTGGCGTGGACGCGCGGCCAGCCGATCTCGCCGCCCGCCATGTACTTGCTGTCGGCTTCGTGGATAGAGAGGCCATGTTGCCGAAACCAGGCGTGCTCGGTTGCTTCCATCAGGCGAAAAAAGTTGGAAAAGTGCATCAAGCCGGCCATGTCCGTCTCGGCAAACTCGACGCGGTGACGGCGAACAAAATCAGGCTGCGTTTCGGACATAAGATAAAACTAAGCTCGCGCCTTCGGCTTGTCCATCGACATGACGGAGGATGGTCCTTAGGCTGGTGCTCTTTTCCCGCCATGATTTCCACGCTTGCCGTTGCCAACTACCGCTCTCTGCTCAATCTGCGGGTTCCGCTCGGGCGGCTGAATTTGGTGACCGGGGCCAACGGTAGCGGGAAGTCGAATCTCTATCGCGCCTTGCGCTTGCTGGCGCTTTCCGCCGAAGGCGGCGTGATTCCCGCTCTGGCGAAGGAGGGCGGCATTGGCTCCACGCTCTGGGCCGGGCCGGAGCGCTTCACCCGGAGCGTGCTGCGGGGAGAAACCGAACCGAGTGGCCAGCGCAGTAAACCGATTCGCTTGCGTCTGGGCTTTGGTGCCGAAGACTTTGGCTATTCGATTTCCTTGGGCCTGCCACGACCCAATACCGGATCGATGTTTGATCTCGATCCGGAGATCAAGCGCGAGTGTTTGTGGGCCGGCCCGTTTTATCGAGCGGCGAGTCTCTTGGTCGATCGGCGGGGATCAGTCGTGCGGGTGCGGGAGAAACGCAAGTGGGTGACGTTTCGGGAAAATCTCCCGCTCTCCGACAGCATCTTTACCGAGGTCGCCGCGCCGGAAGTGGCGCCAGAGGTTTTGCTCCTGCGGGAGCGTGTGCGGAGCTGGCGCTTCTACGATCAACTGCGCAGCGATGGCGAGGCGCTGGCTCGGCATCCCCAACTGGGCACCCGCACGCCCGTCCTCCATCACGACGGGCGCGATCTCGCCGCGGCCCTCCAGACGATCCGCGAAAACGGGGACGACTTGGAATTACAGGCGGCGATTGAAGATGCCTTTCCAGGGTCCGGGTTGGAGATCTCGGTGCAGGAAGGGACACGTTTTCTGGTCAAGCTGCGCCAGCCCGGGATGTTACGCCCGTTGCTGGCTTCCGAGTTGTCGGACGGGACGCTGCGTTACCTCTTGTTGGCGGCAGCCCTTCTCACGCCGCGGCTACCGCCACTCTTGGTTTTAAATGAACCGGAATCCAGTTTGCATCCAGAACTCTACCCGGCGCTGGCGCGGCTCATCCAACAAGCGTCGGAGCGAACCCAGATTTGGGTCGTGTCGCACGCGCCCGAGCTCGTCGGCCATTTGGCCCGGCAACCGAATTGCTGCCACCACGAGCTGGGTAAGGAAATGGGCGCGACCCGCATCGCCGGCCAGTTGCTCGAACACCAGCCGCAGTGGCCCTGGCCGGAAGACGGAGGCTGAGTTCT
>CAWUJC010000749.1:0-1605 GCA_963922355.1 uncultured bacterium
CCATTTGGCAGGACCAAAGCCTGACGGCCGAAGAGCCGCGCGACTACGGCCACACGTCCGACGACGCCCGCCGGTTGCTCGAAGCCATCGCCGGGGAACTCGGCGGCAAGGTCAACCCAGAGCACGTCCGCACCGCTTACGAAGACAGCTACTACTTTCTCTGGCGTGAGCGGAAATATCCCGTCAACGTGGACCCGCACAAGGCCGACCTCAACGACGACATGGAACGCCGCCAGGTGGCTCGCCTCTTGGAACGCGGTCTCGGTGAACCCGTCGGCTGTGTCCTTCCGCTCATGTGGGAAGCGGATCCCGAAGCCGAAGAAGACTCGCACGAGGGTTGGTGGCGCAGCGCCCCTTGGTACACCCGCACACCGCAGCTCTGCCTCGTGCCGGGAGATTCCCCCCTCGGCCTCCGCCTGCCGCTCGACTCACTGCCTTGGATTCGCCGCAACGACTACCCCTACGTCAATGAAGCGGACCCCGTAGCCCCACGCGGCGATCTGCCCAAGCCGAAGCCAAACGGCGAAGTTTCCGGTCACGACTTGGATGCCGACCACATCACCGAGCACCACGATAAGGGCGAAGAGACCAGCGGCGAAGTTCACGACGGGCTGACACCGGAAGATCACGCTCCCGCCATGGAAGAAAGCGAAGGCGATGCCGTCCGTACCGCCTTGTGCGTGGAAGTCCGCCGCGGCGTGCTCCACCTCTTCCTTCCCCCGGTCAAAAAACTCGAAGAGTACCTGGACTTGGTGGCTGCCATTGAACGCGCCGCCAAGAAGACCGGCCTGCAAGTGCGGCTGGAAGGCTACACCCCGCCGCATGACCACCGCCTGACCTTCTTTAAGATCACTCCCGACCCAGGCGTGATCGAAGTCAACTTGCAGCCCTCCCGCACCTGGCGCGAACTGGTCAGCAATACTTCCACCCTCTACGAAGAAGCGCGCCAGCTTAAGCTTGGAACGGAAAAATTCATGATCGATGGTCGGCACGTCGGCACCGGCGGCGGCAACCACCTGCTGCTAGGCGGCCCGACTCCGGCAGATAGCCCGCTCCTTCGCCGCCCTGATTTGCTCCGCAGCCTCGTCAACTACTGGCAGAACCATCCCGCCCTTTCTTACCTCTTTAGTGGTCTCTTCATTGGCCCAACGAGCCAGAGCCCGCGGGTAGACGAAGCCCGCCACGAGTCGCTCTACGAACTGGAACTCGCCTTCCGGCAGCTGCCGAAGAAGGGCGAAAAATGCGCGCCGTGGGTCATCGACCGCCTGCTGCGCAATCTACTCATCGACGTCTCCGGCAACACCCACCGCGCCGAGTTCTGCATCGACAAACTCTACCCAGCCGAAGAAGCCTCCCGCCGCCTCGGGCTGGTCGAGCTGCGCGCCTTCGAGATGCCGCCGCACGAACGGATGAGCCTGG
This sequence comes from uncultured bacterium, assembly GCA_963922355.1. Classification (GTDB taxonomy): domain Bacteria; phylum Verrucomicrobiota; class Verrucomicrobiia; order Methylacidiphilales; family UBA1321; genus CAWUJC01. The sequence continues at coordinate 1,420 of CAWUJC010000749.1, forward strand.
TCCAGCAGCTCCTCCTCCGCGCTCTCGTGCTTAAATTCTGGGACAAACCCTACGAGGCACGTCTCATCCGTTGGGGCACCGAGTTGCACGACAAATTCATGCTCCATCACTTCATCGAGCGAGACTTGAAGGACGTGATCGACGACCTGAACGACGCCGACATCGACATGGAGCTCGACTGGTTCC
>CAWUJC010000750.1:0-1602 GCA_963922355.1 uncultured bacterium
GCGGGAGCGCGACTTGCATCTCATCGCGGACGCGACATTCCGGGCCGTAGTAATCGTAGCGTTCGCGGTAGTTGGGCGGCAACGGCATGTCTTCCCGCGGATATTTGTCGTGCCAGTACTGGTGAGTGCGACGCGGATCGTGCGGCGCGGTGAAGGCCACTTGCAGGAAGAACGGCTGCTCGATCTTACCCTGCGCGATTTTCTCTAAGAAATTCTCCGCCCCGCACTGGAAGACGTCCGTTGCGTGCGCGCCATGGTGCATCGACTGCATCCAGCCCTTGCCCTCACGATCAAAGTTACGAATCGGCAGATTAAAATGATTATCCATCCCACTTAGGAAAACCGCTTCGCCCGTCATGAAGCTCCGCTCAAACGCTTTCTCTCCGTTGTGCCACTTGCCGATGTGATGGGTGTGATAACCCTGGGCCTGGAGTAACTCACCCAGCAAGGGCGCATCTCCCGGGGCAAAAAGTGGGTTGTTCGGATCATCAATAAAACGTCCGGGCAAGGTCTCTGGCGAGCGCCCCGTGTGCAACATCGCCCGGCTGGGGGCACAAACCGCGGGGATCGCGCTGCCCGCGTGGAAGGCATGGGAAAAACGCGTCCCTTCCGCCGCCAGCTTGTCCTGGTACGGCGTCTTAACCGGATCGGCGCAGGGATCATCACAGCAACCCAGCGCGGTATGGCGCTGGTCATCGGCAAACATCAGCAAAATATTGGGACGGTCGGATCGAGCAATAGCCATCATTCCACCATGACGAGCAGAAACCACAGGTCAACCGCCCACCCAGCTAAACTGTGCTCTTCAACGCTTTGAAAAATTGAAGTCCTACGCTTCTGCCTTTCAACAAATCTTGCCAATTCCCCCCCGATGCCTTATGACATCCCCATGTTCAAGCGATAAAGAGTCCAATGGGCCGCCCTTCTTCGGCGGCTTTCGCGAGATCCTTCGTGTCTCGCTTCCCCAAAACTCTTCTTTTTGATTCATCGCTTTGAAAACAACTTCGCCGGAGATCCGGCATTTCTTTACCCCTCAGTGCTGGATGGAGAGCGATGCTCTCGACCAGCTCCATCATCTGGCTTCGCTGCCGGGCATGCACTTTGCCGCCGGGTTCCCTGACCTCCACCCGGGCAAAGGCATCCCGAACGGCGCGGCCGCGGTCTCGACCACCCACGTCTATCCACACCTCATCGGCAACGATGTGGGCTGCGGCATGGCGCTGTTTGGCACGGACCTTCCACGCCGCAAAGTGAAGCTCGACCGCCTCGCCCAGAAACTTGCTGGCCTCGAACTAACGCCGGACTTGGACCTCACTCCCTGGATCGAATCCTATGAACTACAACCAGAGACCGTCACGCCAAGCTTTGGCACCATCGGCGGCGGCAATCACTTTGCTGAACTCCTCGCCGTTGAGGAACTGCGTCAACCCGAGCCCTTCACCCAAGCGGGCCTCGAGTCCGATCACTGCCTCCTGCTCGTGCACAGTGGTTCTCGCTCTCTCGGGGAGCGCGTCCTGCGTTCTCACACCGACCACCACGGCGCCGATGGCCTCGACGTGACGAGCGAGCAGGCGCGCCCCTATCTCGAGGCACACGACCACG
>CAWUJC010000751.1:0-1600 GCA_963922355.1 uncultured bacterium
TTTCTTTATTTTCGACCAAGGCAAAGACGCTGGAACCACTCCCGCTCATGAGCGCATCGGTCACTTCTGGCTGCGCTTGAAACCACGCCTTGGTCGTCGGCAACCAGAGATGCTTGCTGAAGGCCGGAGGCTCCAAATCGTTCCGCAACGTAAAGCCGTCTGGCATCGTCTTGCCTTCCAACCCTGGCTTGGGATCAGCCGCGTAAGTCTGGTAAGCCCAGGGCGTGGAAACGCCAAAACCCGGATGGACGAGCAAACCGTGGTAAGCGTGGCTCAACTCCAACGGCTCGATGATCTCGCCCCGGCCCTGGCAGACCGCGGGCTGGTTGTAGATAAAGAAGGCGGTGTCGCTCCCAAAGACTGCCGCCAACTCCGCCAACTCCACGTCGGTTGCCTCGGGATAGAGCAACTCCCGCAAACCGAGCAGCACCGTCGCCCCGTTGCTCGAGCCCCCACCCAACCCGGCACCGACCGGGATGCGCTTGCGGATGTGGAGCTTCAGGTTGGCCTGCAACCCGTACTTCTCCAAGAAGGCCTCGGCCGCTTTGATCGCCAAGTTGGAGCCGTCCACTGGTAAGTCCGGTTGATCGCAGGTCAATGTAATCTGGCTCTCACCACTCGTCGGTTCAGCACTCAAGTCAATCTCATCGCCGAAGTCCAGCGGAGCCATGAGCGTCTCCAGTTCGTGGAAGCCGTCTGGCCGCTTCCCAACGATGTGGAGGTACAGATTGATTTTGGCGGGGGAAAAGAGGCGAGTGCTGGACATAGGTACTTCGGGAAGAAAGCTGATTGAAACAGGCGATCGCTACTTGCGCAACGCCCAGTTGCAGGCAGTGTTTGAGAAAGAAGACCACCCAGGCAACAAAGACCTTGCGGATGGGCCGGAAATACTTTTTACTATCTTTTGCAGCAAAACTTACAGGGATTACCACATGGCGACCGACAAGATTATCGTCGCACTCGACTACGCCTCGGCTGACGAGGCGATGGCGATGGTGCAACGAACCAAGGATTATATCAGCTTCTATAAAGTTGGCAGCCAACTATTTACGCTGAACGGCCCTGATATTGTGAAACGCATCGTGGCCGAAGGCGTGGACGTCATGCTCGACCTCAAGTTCCACGACATCCCCGTGACGGTGAACAAATCCGTCGAAGCGGTGAAGGATCTCGGCTGCCGTTTCGCGACCATTCACACCACCGGTGGCGCAGAAATGATGCTGGCCGCCCAACTCGGGACCGCGGAATCGAATTTGGAGCTACTCGGCGTCACCGTGCTGACCAGCATGGACAGCGACACCTTGGGGATGGTGGGCTTCGACCACTCCGTGCCCGGCCAGGTGATGATGCTGGCCCGCCTGGCGAGCCAATGCGGGCTCTCCGGCCTCGTCTGCTCGCCGCAGGAAATCGGCTTCCTCAAGGAGATGCTGGAAATCCCGATGAAGCTGATCACCCCTGGCATTCGCCCGGCTAACGCGGAAGCGGACGACCAGCGCCGCACGATGACCCCGGCCCGCGCGCTGGAAGAAGGTGCCGACCACATCGTGATTGGCCGCCCGATCACCAAGGCGGAAGATCCCGCCGCCGCCGCCAAGGCCAT
>CAWUJC010000752.1:0-1597 GCA_963922355.1 uncultured bacterium
GTGGGCGCTGACGCAGGCGAACAGGCCGAGACTGAGGGTAAGAATAGTTTTTTTCATCATTAGGGTGGGTTGAAGTTGTTCGGCAAACATGGAGGTATTTACAGAGGCCCGTAAGTCCATGGTTGTTGAACACGTTCGAAAAGTGCGGTACGTTTCCGCGCCATGAGTACGGCACCCACGTTGCAGGACATCGCTGCCAAGCTGAAGTTGGCCAAGTCCACCGTCTCTTACGCGCTGCGGAACGATCCTCGAGTAACGCCCGAAACGCGCGAGCGGGTCCAGCGGGTGGCGCAAGAAATGGGCTATCAGAAGAACCCGCTGGTGGCGGCTTGGATGCACCAAGTGCGGTCCGGTCAGGCGGAGGAAACCAAGGCGACGCTAGCGGTGATCACCTGCTATCAATCTCCTCAGGAACTAAACACCGTACCATCTGCGAAGCGTATTCTGAGAGGAATCAAACAGAGCGCTAAGCGCTACGGGTATGCGGTAGATGTCTTGTGGTTGCATGCTAAAGCGCTTTCCGGAAAACGCCTTAATCAAATCCTTAAAGCCCGTGGTATCTACGGGGTCATTTTTCTGACGCCTCCGTCGAGAGACGAAGAGTTGAGCGAGTTTGATTTTTCTCAAGTTGCGAGCGCCGCCTATAGTTACCGTATTCGGCAGCCAGATCTTCACCGGGTGGCAACGCATCATCCGTACCTCTTAAACGAGGCAGCCCAACGTCTGTTAGATCGTGGCTGCCAGCGACTGGGTCTCGTGCTTTCGGACTACGATGATGAGTACTACCACCACTTTCGCATGGGGTGGGCTTCAGTTTCTTTTAATCTAGGCTCCCGGAAGATTGCACCAGTCATGTTGCAGAAGAAGGAGCATCCCCAGAAAGAAGAGGTTCTGGCCTACGCCCAGGCGAAAAGAATTGATGGGCTCTTTGTTTCTAATCTGCGACATGTCGACTATGTCGGGATCGATACCCTTCCGTTTCCGCCCGGTTTTCAACTTGCTGTGCTGAATCGCTTCTCGGGTGATCCATTTCCCGGGATGGATCAAAAGAATGAGGCCATCGGAGCGGCATTGGTTGATTTGGTGGTCGGGCAGCTCAATCGCAATGAGCGAGGGTTGCCCAGAGATCCGAAGACCGTCTTGATCAAAGGCGAGTGGCAAGAGGTAATATCCTGAAGTCTGGTGCCTTACTCGTGGCAGCTTAGATACGCCACAAGAGAACGTGTTCAATAGAGTAGGCCTTTAAGCCGCAGGAGTCTGTGAGAAGTTAGAAGCAAGTAAGAGAATATTACGTTAATACATCGCCAATGGCTCCTGTGGTTGAGTCGAGTTCAAAACCGAATAAAGTAATGTTTATGAGACACAAGATGAGTGGGGTTACGCTCCTTCTATGGTGCGCTACCTCGATAGTAGCTTGGGCCGAGGGGCCAGAGTTAATCAACAACGGCGACTTTACGACCGTGGGCGAAGCTGAATTTCTGGAAACCTGGAAAGGCGCGGGATTTGCCGGTGCTCGCGTGGAAGGCAACACGATTGATCTCAAGCAGGGCGATTATGTGACAATCAAAAGCAAGCACGAAGATCCCGACCGCCGTTA
>CAWUJC010000753.1:0-1590 GCA_963922355.1 uncultured bacterium
TCGCGGAAGAGAACGAGGTTCTGCGCCTAGCACCCAAGTTCAGCGAAGCTCAGCAGATCGAAGGCGGCATCCGCGGCTTGATTGTCACCGCCCGAGCAGATTGGGGCACCGGGCTCGACTTTGTCTCGCGCTTCTTTGCGCCTTGGAGTGGCATCCACGAAGACCCGGTGACCGGCTCCGCCCATTGCACCCTCACGCCTTACTGGGCGAAGGAGTTGGGCAAGCCAAAGTTGAAGGCCAAGCAAGTTTCGGCGCGCGAAGGTATCTTGGACGTGGAAGACCTGGGCGAACGGGTGCTCATTGCCGGACAGTGCGCCTTGATTGCCCGGGGCCGACTCGGAGCCAACTAGACTGCCATGAGTGCGCCACGGGTTTTGTATTTGCATCGGGAATGCTCGCTGCCCGGCATGGACAAGGCCTTCATGGACCGGGCGACGACGGTGGTCGGCTGCCAAAGCAAACCGCCACAACACTATCAGAACTGGCCGCACCAAATCTACAGTTCCGCCGTCCATCGGCAAATCCGGGACGAACTTCACGCCGGAAAGTACGACCTCGTCGCCACGCTGAGCGACCCAGAGCTACGCTGGCGACCGGACGCCCCCTGGCTGCGCAACGTCCTTACCCACCTCAAAAAACGGCTGACCCGTTTCCCCGCTTTTGGCATTCCGCGTCTCGTGGAAGAAGCCGCGGCAGCTGGTGTGCCGGTCATTGTTTACGACGATGAAGACAACCAGGAGCTGGCCTACAAAAACTGGCCGCTGCTGGACGCCTGCAAGTACTACTTCAAAGCTCACACGCCGGCCAACACCTTCCATTGCTTTCTCTTCCAAACTCGGCGCACCGAGAGCATTTGGAACGTCTTTCGCAAACCCGAGTTCATCGCCCGCGCAAAGAAAGTGCGGCCCATGTCGGCTGGCTTTGAGGTGCCTGATTACCTCGACGCGTGCCTGGCCACGGAGAAGAAGAGCGATGTCTTTTACTCCGGCGCGGTTGATCACTGTATTCCCCGTCAACAAGCGGTGGCGATTCTCGAACGCCTGCGTGACGAAGGTCTCAAGGTGGACATCCCCGCCGAACGACTCGACCATCGAACGTTCCTCCGCCGGATGAGCGAGGCGTGGCTGACGCTTTCCCCGGAAGGAGCCAGCCCGGATTCCTTCCGCTTCTACGAAGCGCCCATGGTCAAGAGTGTGCCGCTGATCAACAACATCGGCCACCGGCGACACGTCCCTCATCGCGACCGCGAACACTGCCTCTACTACCACGTGGAAGGCGACGACTTGGCGACCAAAATCAAGTGGGCTTTAGAGCGAAAAGACCTGCTCAACGAGATTGCCGAAACAGGTCATGAGATGGTGATGGGCCACCACCAGTATCACCAGCTGATCGACTTCATGATCCGCCAAGGAGTTGAGTAGGCCTCCCTGGCGGAAATCCTGCGACAACGGGTGCGCCTAGCCTTTGCCCTGCGGCGAAAATAAGAGCTTTTGCTGGCGAACGAAAAACAAATGGCCCGCCACCGCGCAAAAAGTACGCTCTCCGGGCTTTTCAATGTAGCGGTTTTGCGTAGGCTTCAGGGCTTCGATC
>CAWUJC010000754.1:0-1589 GCA_963922355.1 uncultured bacterium
CACCCTCACCTACAAGCAAGTGCACGAGGCGGTCTGCAAATTCGCCAACGTCCTCAAGCGCAACGGCGTGAAGAGCGGCGACCGCGTGGTTATCTACTTACCGATGATTCCTGAGGCGGCCATGGCCATGCTGGCCTGCGCCCGAATCGGCGCCATGCACAGTGTGGTCTTCGGCGGCTTCAGTGCTGAAAGCCTGAAGGAGCGGATCAACGATTGCGGTGCCAAGCTGGTCATCACCGCCGACGGCGGTTTCCGCCGGGGCTCGACCGTGCCGCTCAAGCAGAACGTGGACGATGCGCTCAAGGGGTGCCCCAAGGTGAAGCGCGTGGTCGTGGTGATGCGTACCGGCCAGAAGGATGTACACGTCAAACCGGGCCGCGACGTTTGGCTTCACCGCGAGATGCTCGAGGTGAGCGATGTGTGCCCGCCGGCCAAACTCGATAGCGAACACCCGCTCTTCATTCTCTACACCAGTGGCTCCACCGGAAAGCCCAAGGGCATTCTCCACACCACGGCGGGCTACTTGCTCCATGCGCACATGACGAGCAAGTACGTCTTCGACCTGAAGGAAGAGGATCTCTACTTCTGTACCGCCGATGTCGGCTGGATCACCGGCCACACCTATATCCTCTACGGCATTCTCTCCAACGGAGCGACCACCTTCATGTACGAGGGCGCGCCCAACTATCCGGAGCCGGATCGCCTCTGGGACATCGTGGAGCGCCATAAGGTGACGATCTTCTACACCGCACCGACCGCGATCCGTGCCTTCATGAAGTGGGGCCGTCAGTGGCCGGAAGCGCATGATCTTTCGTCCCTTCGTTTGCTTGGTACCGTGGGCGAGCCGATCAACCCCGAGGCTTGGATGTGGTACCACAACTACATTGGGAAAAAGAAATGCCCGATCGTGGACACATGGTGGCAGACGGAAACCGGTGGCCACATGATCACGCCGATCCCGGGTGCCGTGCCGACCAAGCCGGGAAGCGCGACGGTGCCGTTCTTTGGTATTGATGCGGCCGTGGTTGATGACAAAGGCAAGGAATGTCCGCCGGATGTGGGCGGCAAGCTCGTCATCCGCCAACCGTGGCCCTCCATGCTGCGGACCATCTATGGGGATGCGCCCCGCTACCGTAAAACCTACTGGAGCGAGTACAAGGGCATGTATTTTGCCGGTGACGGCGCCCGCCGCGACAAGGACGGCTACTTCTGGATCGTGGGCCGGATTGATGATGTGCTCAACGTCTCGGGGCACCGTCTCGGTACCAGCGAGGTGGAAAGCGCGCTCGTCAGCCACGAGTTGGTGGCCGAAGCCGCCATCGTTGGTCGCCCGGATGAAATTACCGGCCAGGCGATTGTCGCCTTCGTCACGCTGAAGAATCGGGCAACTCCGACCAAGAAACTGAAAGACGAGTTGCGGGCCCACGTGGGCAAGGAAATTGGCCCGATCGCAAAGCCGAGTGACATTCGTTTTGCCGAAGGCCTGCCGAAGACACGCAGCGGTAAAATCATGCGCCGTTTGCTCAAACAATTGGCCAGCGGCGGCGATGTCCAAGGCGATATCACCACGCTCGAAGACCTCAGTGTGC
>CAWUJC010000755.1:0-1588 GCA_963922355.1 uncultured bacterium
GAGCACCTCACCGTCGTTCAAGCTGAGTTCGAGCAGCTCCTCCTCGCCACCGTCTCGTTCGAGAGCCTCTCCTATCTGGAGATGGACACCCCCGCCTTGGGTGCCGTGAAAGAACCGGCCATCGCGCTCAAAACCCACTGCCTGGAAACCCTCGACCAACTCGCCCGCTACGCCGCCTACGCCGGGCGCCATCCCTACCCCAGTGCCTGTCTGGAGCGCATGCAGGAACTCAAAGAACAAGTTCGAGACGCGCTCCATTCCGTGCGCTCCCTCTGCCAAGAGCACCACATCGGCCAGCGCCCCTTCGTCAACGCGATTAGCTACCTGGAACATATTTTGGAACTGGCCACCTTGCTGGAACGCACGGCCCACGCCCTGCAAGCTTGCTTCCCGCGGCAGACTCCCGCACCTGCCGGGCTAACCACAACTCCTTCCGCTTGATGTCTTGGCCCTGGCTCCAGTCTGAATTGGCCTACTCTCGCTCGCGGGGCGAAAGCGCCTTGCGCCTGACGATCGCGGCCTGCCTTGTCTTGGTGATCGGCCAAATACTCAAACTTCCGCATTATTATTGGGGCATCATCACGGTCTTCGCACTGGCCCTCCCTACGGTGGGCGCGGTCTTTATCAAATCGTCGATGCGCCTCATCGGCACCGTGCTGGCGGCTGTCCTGGCGTTCATTACGGTGGGCATTTTCATCCAGCACCACGTCATGATGTTTGCCTTCATGGGGGCAGCCTTCTTTGGCATGTTCTACCTCGGGGCGGGAAAAACCGTGCCCTACACCTTCCTGCTGGCAGGCATCACCTACAACATTATCACGGCTTCCTCGATCACCTCGCCCTACGAGATTGAAAGTATCGCCCCTTACCGTTGTTTTGAGATTGCCGTCGGCATTGGCGTGATGGGTTTCTGCGCCTACGTCCTCTGGCCGCACTTTGCCAAGTACGCCTTTCAGAAACAACTCGCCAAGAGCCTCCACCACATCGCCGATCTCCATGCTCTCGCGGCTGAAAACATTCGCCAAAAGAAGGGAGAGTTTGAGTCTTTCACCCAACTAGCCGACCGCCTGCCCGCCAACCTCCGCAAGCTGCCCATCTTATTAGACCAAACCTGCGCCGAAGACCTGAGCATGCAGCTCCGTCGTCCGGCTTTGGAGACCCAATGCTATCGTCTGGAGCGCCTGCTCTCGCTCACCTTGCCCGCCCGGGCCCTGCTGCGTTATCCGCAAAGCTCCCAACTGGCGCAAGCCCTGTGGCCGGAAGCCGAACGCCTCCTAACCGCCATCGACCATGAGCTTCGCTCCCTGGCCGAAGGCTTTCATAACCTACAAGCCGGCAACGTCACTCCAGACTTGGCGCCTGCCCGCGAGGCGCTCTTTGCCGCCCTGCACCGTTTGCGCAACTCCGACAAACTCCGCGATTACCCGGCGGAAGATAACCTACGGAGCGAGACCTACCTCGCTTCCTTGCTGGAGACCGCCGACCTCCTCGTCCGCATGCGGACCGCGCTGGAAGAGTCGCTCGAGCTGCGCCAAGCCCAACGGCGCGATCTGACCAACGGTTTTGGCCAGGTGCTGCAAGCCCTGTG
>CAWUJC010000756.1:0-1577 GCA_963922355.1 uncultured bacterium
GGGGTGCGAGAAGTAGCGGACGGCCAGATGCTGGTCATCCATACTGTTTCGGCGGGAGATTTTTTGGGGGAGCTGGCCGTGCTGGATCGCCAGGGGCGCAGCGCGGGCGCCCGGGCGGTAGGTGCGAGCCACCTTGCTACTTTGCCAGCGGAGCCCCTCCTCCACGTGCTGGAGCAGGCCCCGGGGGCGACGATTCTCCAACTTTTTGGCGGGATTACGTCGCAGGTCCGGGCGTCCAACGACCGCTTTTTACGAGAGGTGTTGCAGCGTGAACGCCTCTCCACGCTGGGTGGCATGGCTGCATCAATCATTCACGATTTTAAGAGCCCGCTCACCGGCATCGAGCTCGCCTCCCAGCTTCTCCGGGTGAAGCACGGGGAGGATGAAGCGATTCTCAAGTACAGCCAGAAGATTTCCCAACAGACGGCGCGAATGACGGCGCTGGCGGAGGAGCTTCTTGATTTCTCCCGGGGTAAGCCGGACTTGCACGCCAGCGAGGTTCCCTTGTCCGAGCTCTTCGCCGAGTTGGTCGAGTTGAACGAGGATTACTTCCAGGCCCGATCGGTGACGCTGGAGATCGACGCGGAAGAGGCGATCCTGTGGTGTGACCGCAGCCGCCTGCTGCGGGTCTTACAGAATTTGGTCAGCAATGCGGTGACAGCTTTTGGCGGGCAGCCCGGGCTTCTGCAACTCACGTCTCAGGGGACGGGACCGGAGGAAATCACGATCACGTTAAGCGATAACGGACCAGGCATCCCCGAGGAAGTGCAGAGCCGACTCTTTGAGCCCTTTGCCAAAAGCGCGGCGAGTAAAGGAAGTGGCCTCGGGATGGCGATCTCCAAGTCCGTGGTGGAAGCTCACGGCGGAACGATCACGTTCACCAGCGAGGCGGGCGTTGGGACCTGCTTTGAGATTCGCCTGCCGCTTCAGGGCGCGGAAACGGCATAGTTAAGGCCCTAGGTGCCTATAGCCTACAGGCGGACGGGGAACATCAGCTTCTGGCCCGGATAGATCTTGCTGGGATCGTCCAGAAGGTTGACGCGCAGAACGTCCTTGATGTCGCAGTTGAACTTCTTGGTCAGTTCGTAAAGCGTGTCGCCTTTTTTCACGATGTAGGCTTGGAGCTGGTAACCGGCTTCGCGTGCCTTGTTGCGTTGGACTTCGCGATTATTTTCCAACGTATCAACGCTGGTGGACTCGTAAATAACGGTGCCGACCTCGCGCTTTTTGTTGTCTTTCTGGGAGGCGGCGGGAACAGCGCGAGCGGTGGGGATGTTCTCGTCGTTCATGACGACTTGGAGGCGGGAGGAAGCTTCCTCTGCTTCGCGGGCGTTGAGCACGGCCAGGCCGTAGTCAAAGAGCACGCGGGAATCGATCCACTTGTTCGGGCTGTTGAGCAAGGTGAGGTGAACTTCGTGCCCGTCGCGTTTGACGGCGGCGGCGTAAGTGTGGCGAGAGGCGTAGGTCCAGCCGGTTTTGGCGGCTTCCATGCCGTCATAAACGCCCAGCAAGCGATTATGATTTTTCACCTTCTGCGTCCGGGCTTTGGTCTTAAGGGTAAAGTACTTGGTGCGCGC
>CAWUJC010000757.1:0-1572 GCA_963922355.1 uncultured bacterium
ACATCAGAACGAACAAATGTACACGCAACTCCAGCTCTGGCTGACCTTTGCGTCGCCTCGTCGATGGCGGCATCGGAAATATCAAAGCCGACACAGCGCCCCGCACCCAGGTTTTTAAGCGACATGAGTTCAACGCCATTGTTACAGCAAAGGTGGCAAATCGCCTTCCCCTCAACACCGATCTTGCTGAGCTGCTCCAGCTCGGGGTCCACCAAAGCCGAGTACCCTGGAACCGAAAATCTTTGGTCCCACTTGTCTTGATTGGCAGCTTGGTGACGTGGCATCACTTCATTCCAAGCTAATCGATTGGCTTCCGTATAGTCGCTCTGGGTTTTCATCATCTTAGGCTATGAGGTGGGCAGCAGAAATTGATGTGGGCTACTTGCTCCCTGACAACAAGGATTTTTGAATCAACTCTACGAGAGGCCAAGCCCCAAGCCGATCATTTGAGATCACGGTAAATCGTATTTTTTCATCAAGTGAAGTAGACGAATGAAACGAGACCCCGGCATCGTAACCTTCCAAAGCAATCAACCTGCCCTGGTCTACAATCCAAAAACCTTGCCCGTAAAACTCATCCTCAATTTGGTTCTGCATTCGAATCATTGGAGATAGAGCCTGCTGGCTAATTATTTGATAGCTCAACAGGTGGCGCCAAAAGCTCTTCATGTCGTCCAAGGTGCTGTAAGCCCCACCATCGCCGGAACCAATGACCGGCAGCGTGAAGAGGTTCGTCTTCAAATCGTGCTTACTCCCGAGATAGCCCAGAGCCGTATTCTCGGGCAGTGAGTCCGATCGAAAAAAGCCAGACCGCTTCATGCCCGCTTTTTGAAAGACTTGCTCGGCAAGGTAATCATGAAAGGATTGCCCAGATACTTGCTCAATGATCATCGCGAGCAAGACGTAGCCTCCATTGGAGTAACAAGCCTTTTCGCCTGGAGGAAACTTCTGGGGCTTCTCTTTCAGCAAAGGCAGATAATCAAAAGGAGAAACCAAGTCCTGTACGGGGATGGAGAGCAGATACTCATCAACACTGTCTTGGATTTCTTCTTCATCAAAATGGTCCCCCACACCAGATGTGTGAGCAAGAAGATGCTCCATCGTCATTCTCTCATCTAGTTCCGGAAAGACTCGGCCAAGAATTGAAGCCGCCGTGGTTTGAAGCGTCAACTTGCCCGCCTCGATCAGCGTCATGGCCCCCAAAGCCGTAAAACCTTTGGTCCCACTGGCAATAGCAAATCGAGTCGACGTCGTGTTGGGGAGCGCGTTCACACGGTCGCGCCATCCCCAGGCGGCCTGAAAGGATTCGGCTTCGGTCTCGACTTCCACCACACCAGAAAAGGCCGTCTCATTCGCTTTTGCACGTAGGCTATTTTCCAGAAGCTTCATCTCGTCTTGGCTCTTTGCTGTAATTTTTTGAAGTAATTGGGATTCGTCACGAACTCGTACTTGAGTCCATCAGGATCGAAGAAAAAAGTGGCATAGTAACCCTCGCCATACTCTGGGCATTCACCAGGCGGATCTTCCACCACGCAAAGACCTTGCTCTTCCAAAGGAACGAGCACCTTCGCG
>CAWUJC010000758.1:0-1564 GCA_963922355.1 uncultured bacterium
CCGTAGAGCCTTGCCGCCCGTGTGGCAAGATCGCCGGTGCGCCCCTTCGCGTGCTACTTGAAGTAAGGCTGCACGACTTTCTGCTGAAACCGCTCGGCAATGAGGCCCATCCCAGCCGTATCCGGGTGCAACCGATCGGGCAAATACGCTTCGTCCGCCGCCCCAAAGAGTTCCAAGCCGTCGACGTAATGGAGGTTGGCGTCACCCTGCTCCCTGAGTTGATCAACCACCTCGGCGAGGTCCTCCCGCATCTGGATGAGCGTGTAACCGACCGCGTTGCACTCCGTTTCGCGCTGACAAGAAAAGATGGGCGAAATCACGATCATTGGCGTTTGCAGATGCTTCTCCCGCAGTAGACGGATGAACCCAACCGCCTGCGCCTTAAAGGATCGAGGAGCGAAAGTATTCCCTCCGTAGATATTGATCCCCACACACAGGGAGAGGTAATCGGCTGGCAGTGCCCGCATGGCAAGAGCCGCCTGGATGTCAAGGTGGCACTCCCCCCCGTAGCCAAGGTTGGTCAGATCCAGGCCAGCGGATCGGGCCACCCGTGCCGGCCAAGTCAAGGAAGGCGAATCCGCCCCGCGGCACATGGTGATAGAACTGCCGTAGGTCAGCCATTTTGGCTGTTCGGCAGCTTTCGAGGGGTAGATGGACGCCTTGTCATCCAGTTCAACTCCGGTTACTCGACACGGATAGAAGCCATTCGGCAACCACAGTTCCACCTCTTTGTCGGCTGGCGGCAACTTGCTAAAATCCGCTCGGTTCTCCTGGATCTTCGCCGTACCGAGCGTCTCTCCCTGCGAAATCAGATCGACCGAAGTGGGGTCCTTTTCTTCCCCCTCCAAAGGCGGCGCAAAATGAAGGGTCACGTTTGGGCTATCCGTGCGAAAAACCAAGCGCACCCCCGAGGCCACACCGGCTCGCTCGGCCAGCCCCCCTTTTAACAAAGGCAGCTCCGCCACGGGCAAACGCCACGGACGCGTCCACTCCTTGGTTGTTTCCAGTTCGACAATACCGTGCCAACTCAGCACCGGATCATCGTGACGAATCATCAACGACATCGAGCCAGCATGGCGACAAAGCCCCGCCTGACAAGCCAACGAAGCAAGATTCCTTAACCGCGTAGGCTTTTGAGTACTTCCTTGAAGCCCAACGTGCGGCTCCCGGCCAGGAGGCTGGCTTGGAAGATGCGCGTCGCCGCCCAGAGCCCAATGGCCGCTGCGACCAAAACGGCCACGAGGCTGAGCGCCAACTCCCAGGCAGGAATCTGCAGCACCATCATCCGGTTGGTCATGACAAAGGGCGCCGTCAACGGGAAGTAGGAAAAGAGGAGCGAGGTCTCCGCGTTCGGGTGCACGTTGACGTACACCGAAATCATGATCGGTACGACCAGCAACATGCGCAGCGGCATCGAGAGATTTTCCGCATCCTTGGGGTGACTGCAGGCGGCTCCAATCGCTGCGTAGAAACTGGCGTAGAGGAAATAACCCGCCGCATAGAAAAGGGTGAAGAAGACGACGATCTTGAGGCTGATCAGGGAGAGGAAATCCAGCCAGAAGGC
>CAWUJC010000759.1:0-1562 GCA_963922355.1 uncultured bacterium
ATCGATCTCGCTACGACGGGCGACCACTTCGGCACTGCTGCTTTCTGGCATCGTGCTGGCTGGGCTGGGAGTTAAAACGTTGCTCATAAAGTTATGGGGTTAAAGGGCGTTGGCGATCCTGGGTCTTCTTTTCCGGAAAGGCATCGGTTACTTCACCGACCGGTTCATCGTCGCCAAAAATAACGCGGCTCTTGTCTTCCAGGTTGTCAAATTCGCCATGCGAAGCCGCCCAATAGAGCGCGGCGATGGCGGAAGCGAGGATGCTGACCATGACAAGCAACATGCCCAGCACGAGCCCAGTGGAAGGTTCGATCATGACGAAGCCTCCTCGGTGGCGGGTTTATCCTGAGGCGCATCCCCTTCGCTCGCCGGAGTGGCGGGAGTTTCCTCCGTCTTGTCTTCGGCTGCTTCTGCGGTGCCCTCACCTTCAGCCGGGGCTTCTTTTGCAGCTTCCTCCGTCTCAGGAGCAGGTGACGGAGTCGGGGCGGGGGCGGGCGGCACGACATCAACCGGGCCGGCGGGCTTGGGCTTGCTGTCTTTCAGAGCGATGAGTTCCAGCTCCAGCGCGCGCTTCAACGGGATGTGGGCGATTTTCTTTTCTTCATCCACCCAACCCGTGGAGGTGAGATCCTTCTGCCACTTGGCCTGCAGGGCCGTGGCCTTGGCTTTACGCTCGACGCCACGTTGCATTTCGTAAGCGTCAACCCCCGTGCGTTCGGGATTCGCGACATCCAAGGCAAGGAGAACCATGAAGGCCATCAAACACATGCCCAGGAGACCCAGGACAAAGACGAGCAAGCTGGAATTCGGGAAAGCCCGCAGCGCAAAGAGCACAACGGCGCCAACGGCCAAAATGACCGCAACCAGGAGAATCCAATCTAGGGGTGTCGTGAGCATGGGGAAATTAGTTGGAAATATGGAGGCAGTTGAGGATGCGCGGATCGCGGGCCGGGAAGAGCCCGACCGAGAGGATGGCGCGCAAGAAGGCCCAGAGGCCAATGCCCGCCACGCCGAGGAAGCAGGTCAGGTCCATCCAAGACCAGGCGATGTCCATTTTGTGGTAATTCGGCAGCACCACCCAGTACAGGTCGATGCCGTGCATGAAGAGGACCCAGAAGCTGATCAGCGTCAAGCGGAAGAAGCTCTTCTTCATGTACTGGGTCAGAAGAAAAATGAACGGGAAGACAAACTGGCCGTAGACCAAGAACATGCTGACCCCTTCCCAAGTCCCGTTGTTACGGATTTCGAAGAAGACCGTCTCTTCCGGTAGATTGGCGTACCAAATGAGCATGTACTGGCTGAAGCCGATGTAGGCCCAAAACACCGTGAAGGCGAAGAGCAACTTCCCCATCAAGTGGGCATGCTCACCGGTCAGCACCTTGAGGTAGCCATGGCTCTTAAGGATCCAAACCGCGACGATGGCCAGTGCCATGCTGCTTTGCGCCGAACCGGCAAAGATGTAGACACCCCACATGGTGGAGTACCAGTGGTAGTTCATCGTCATCAGCCAATCGAGGCCGGAGAAGGTAATGCAAATACCAAAGCCCATGATGGAGAGCGGC
>CAWUJC010000760.1:0-1525 GCA_963922355.1 uncultured bacterium
CCGGGACAAAGCCTTGTGGGGCCAGTTCTTCGAGCAAGGGAAGCAAGTACGTCTTGGCCAGCTTGCCCGAGTAGGTGACGTAATTGTGTTGCCAACTTCCTGTCGGGCCAGGGCCGTAATGGTAATGATGACGCAGATCGGTCCAAAAAAAGCAGGGGAGGGTGATCTCGGCCCGAGGTCGGTCTCCGCGTTGAAAGTAGAAGCTGCCTCCACTCATCAGTTGAACGGCAAACTGATGGCGAAAGTGCTGGGAGATGTGAAGGTCGCAGGCTCCTTGAGACCCGTAGCCCAGTTGAAGATCAGAGATAGTTGCTTTCGCCATATTGGTCAAATTTAACAACTATTTGGTCAAGGAGGCTATTCTAAAGAAGGAGTTGCTTTTGATAAGATGTCAAAATTAACAAAAGCCTTCTTTCCCCATGAAACCGATTATTGCCATCAACGCCTTTATTCCCAGCTACTGCTTTCTCAACAAACTGTGGGGGGTGACTGGTGACCCGATGGCTCCCCTGGTTATGGCCAAAGCCTGTGGCTTCGAGGCCTACGAAGGCGGAGGCGGCTTGAACACGGACGTAGCGCCGATCGCGAAACGCTTCGAGCAGCTTGGTTTGGAGGCGCCAACTATTTTTGCTGCGCCCTCCCTGTTTAGCGACAACGCCGAAGCCGAAGCGGAAGGAACGCTGGCCACGGCCAAGGGTTTCCAGGAGCTTCTGGGCACGACCGTGGTGAGCTTAAACCCGATTTGGAAAACCGAGGACGGGACGGTTAGCGGAACACGGATTCCGAAAACCGACGAAGAGCTGGAGCGGCAGGCCAAGTACTTCGGTCAACTTAGCCAGGAACTCGAGAAGGTGGGAATGTGTGCGGCCTACCACTTGCACGATTACGAGATGGCGGACAACCAGCGCGACTTCCGTTCCGTCGCGGCGGCTAACCCCGGGATGAAGCATTGCCTGGACATCCATTGGGTGTACCAAGGCGCCGGCTATTGCACCGAAACGCTGAATGCCTTCCTCGAGGAGTTCGGTCAGGACGTGGTGACGCTGCACATCCGCCAGTCTGTGGACAAGATTTGGACCGAGACCTTCACGGCGGAAGGCGACATCGATTACCGCGACGTCTTCACTCAACTCAAAGCCAAGGGCTTCGACGGTACCTTTACCCTGGAGCAGTTTAAGGGAGGCGAGGACGACCAAAACCTTGCCTACAGTTTTGCTGAGGCCCAGCTCATTAGTAAGCGCAATCTGGAAGCGCTGATTGCAGAAGTCTGGGCAGACTAGTCCGATCCTTAGTCCTCGATCGTCGCGAGCGTGCGCTTGGCGCTACCCAGGTAGCCGCTGCCGAACATGCGCACGTGGAGCAACCAGGTATGGAGCCAGTAGATTTTGGCTCGCTCGAAGAAGCCGGGACGGAGCGGAAACGTCTCCGTGTAGCGTTCGAAGAAGGCTTCGCCCACCGTGTTGAAGACCAGGAGGTAGGCGAGCTCCTGCTCCACGTCGCGGAAGTTGGCGCCGGCATCGACGAA
>CAWUJC010000761.1:0-1509 GCA_963922355.1 uncultured bacterium
GGAGGAGTTCCAGCCCACGCATCAGGCCCCGCCCGCGCAACTCGCCCCAGCGGATGGCCGGCGGTTTGATCTCGCCCAGTTCCTGGAGGGCCAGCGCTAAAGTCCGACTCGCGTGGGCGATGATGTCAGGCAAATCGAGGCGCTCCATTTCCGCCAAGCTAGCCAACGCCATGCGACAGCCCAGGGGATTGCCCAAAAACGTGCTGGTGTGCAGCGCCTCGCCCGGGCTTTCTGGCCAGGCGTCCATCACCTTGGTTTTCCCCACCGCCGCCGCGAGGGGGAAGCCGCCCGTTAGCGCCTTGCCCAGGCAAATGAGATCTGGCACCACATCCCAATGATCGGCGGCGAAGCGCTTCCCGGTCCGGTAAAAACCGGTGTAGATTTCATCGAAAATTAGGAGAAGGCCATGCTGGTTCGCCGCTTTACGCAAGAGCGGCAGAAACCAGTCCGGCGGCACGACGTCGCCCGCGCGGCCTTGAATGGGCTCAACGATGATCGCCCCAAGGGAGCTACTCTCCTTCTTCAAAAGCGCCTCGAGCTGGGTGGCAAATGCCTTCTCTCGCTCGTCATCCTGCCCGGCCCGGGGAAACGGCAACCAGGTGCCGAGGTGCGGCAACTGTCCGTGAAAAGGGCGATGAAAGTACGGAATACCCGACGCCGCCAACGAACCATAACCTAGCCCGTGGTAAGCCCCTGCAAAACCAAGGACCCCCGGCTTCCCTGTGGCCATGAAGGCGGTTTTCAGCGCGGCCTCCACCGCCTCACTACCGGAGTTGGTGAGGATCGTTTTGCCCGATTCCTTGCCGTCGCTCCAGGCCTCATAGGTCCAGCGGGAGAGTTCGCGGCAAAGCCGAACCTTCAATTCGGTGGGATGGACATCGCCCATCCCGTGGAAGAGCTGACCTAGTTGATCCGTCGCCGCCGCCCGAATGGCTTCCTGGGTGTGCCCGAGGCCCGCGACGGCGAAGGCCGCCGTCAGGTCGAGATAGCGGTTGCCATCCACGTCCCACACGTTGGCTCCGGCCGCTCGCTCCCAGAAGACGGGGAAGTGCTCCGAGACATAGGTGACGTTGCGCGATTCGTAGCGTCGCAGCTCCGCCGCCAATTCCCGCGAGCGCGGGCCGGGGATTTCCGTCACCAATTGAGGCAGCATGGGCTCAGCATAGGCGCACAATCTTCCGCTGGCCAACTGCGATCTCTTTGCCCACAGTAGGCGGCTCCGATCATGACTGAGATTTTTGCCCCCGGACGCGCCGAACTCCTCGGCAACCACACCGACTACAACGAAGGCCTGGTCATGGCCATCGCCGTTGACCGTGGCATTACCATCCGCGGCGAGAAGCGGAACGACGAGGAAATCCACCTCAAGTCCGAACACATGGACCAAGAGGTTGTCCTCTCCCTTAAAGAGCTGGCGCCGCAAGCCGGACCGACGGAGTGGGCCAACTATCTCTTGGGCGTGGTTGAACTGTTCCAGGATCGCGGCGAGTGGATTGAGGGCTTTGGTGC
>CAWUJC010000762.1:0-1508 GCA_963922355.1 uncultured bacterium
CCTGGCCGTCGGGCGAGGCGAGCAGGCTGCGCTCATGGCGCCGACGGAAATCCTGGCCGAGCAGCATTCGCTCAACCTCCGGCGTTGGCTCGAACCGCTGGGCGTCCCCGTCGGCCTTCACACCGGGAGCAAGAAAATCGCGGCCGGGGAGGGCGACCTCTTTACCCCGAAGTCGGACAGCAGCAAATCGGGCACGGTCGGCTCGATTATGGTTGGCACCCATGCGCTGCTCTACGACGGCTACGAGGGCGGCGACCTCGGCTTGGTGGTGATCGATGAGCAGCATAAGTTTGGCGTGCTTCAGCGCGAGGCACTCGCCGCGAAGGGCTTTCGCCCGGATGTGTTAGTCATGACCGCGACGCCGATCCCGCGGACGCTCAGCCTGACCCTTTATGGCGATCTGGAGGTTTCGATTCTCGATGAGCTGCCTCCTGGGCGCACGCCGATCAAGACCGCCGTGCGTAAAACCAGCGAGCTGGCCAAGTTCTGGAACTTCATGGGCGAGCAACTTGCCGCTGGTCGCCAAGCCTACATCGTCATGCCCCTGGTGGAAGAGAGCGACAAGGTGGAAGCCAAGGCGGTGACCGCCGAGTACGAGGAGGTTCAGGCGCGTTTTCCCGACCAGAAAGTCGGCCTCCTGCACGGGCGGATGCGACCGGACGATAAAGAAGCGGTCATGGCCGCGTTTCGCGACGGACGGGTGCGCATCCGCGTGGCCACGGCGGTGATCGAGGTGGGCGTCGACGTCCCGAACGCCACGCTCATGATGATTGAGAACGCCGAGCGCTTTGGCTTGGCCCAGCTGCACCAGCTGCGCGGACGCGTCGGGCGCGGCGGGGAGCAGAGCTATTGCGTTCTCGTCGGCTCGCCTAAAAGTGGGGAGAGCTGGCGACGGCTCAAGATCATGGAGGAAAGCAACGACGGCTTCCGCATTGCGGAAGAAGATCTGAAGATCCGCGGGCCGGGCAACATTCTCGGCACTGAGCAGTCCGGCCTGCCGCCGCTGCGGGTGGCCGACCTCATTCAGGACTTCCGCCTGCTGGAATATGCCCGCCGGACGGCGCAGGGCCTGGTGGAGGCAGGCACGGCATAGGCCCTAGCGCTCGACAAGCGAGACGGATTCGTTAGCGTGAACGGCTACCCCATGGCTACTTCCCCGGCTGCTTCTCCTTTCTGGCGCGATGCCGTGCTGGTCTTTTTGCTGGCGCTGGCGCTGCTGCTGCCCGGGAGCTGGCTCTTGCCCCTAGTGGACCGCGACGAGCCGAAATTCTCTCAGGCCACCTGGGAGATGATGGAGCGTGGCTCGTGGACCGTGCCCACCTTTAATGGTGAGTATCGCTTCGACAAACCGCCGCTCACTTACTGGTGGATGGCCGCGCACCTGGCCATCTTGGGGAAGACTGAGCTGGCCACCCGGCTGCACACGATTATCTCCGCCGCTTTGGTCGCGGTCCTCCTCTACGAATTCGGGTTGGTTCTCTTTTCGCGCTGGGCGGGACTCTGGGCCG